>JAHELW010000256.1 GCA_024643985.1 Myxococcales bacterium
CGGCGTACTCGTCGCGAAACCGCGGGTCGAGCGTCTTGAAAGGGCTGTAGAAATCGATGCTCGCGAGCCTTGCGCTCTTCGGATCCCAAGACCGCCGGCGGGTGGCGCGCTCGATGACCGACTGAGAGCTCGGAGGGCGGTCGAACGCGGAGCCTGGGTCTTCGAGAAAGCGCGGCTGGGAGTAGAACGCGTGATAGTCGATGTACTCCTGCAGCGTCGTGTCCGAGAGGTGCGGATGGATTTTGCGTTTGTACGGGACGGACATTGCCGTCGCCGCGATGCGATCGAGTCCATACGCGAGCTTGCCGAGCAGCGGGCATTCGTCGCTGCTCTTTCGAAGGAACGCGTGCGCGGAGAAATCCGGGCAGAGCGCGTCGATCCACGCGGTGCCTGACCGACCCGGCGCCAAGCCGGGGAACGTATGGGTATGCGGATGGTGAAATCCAGTCACGAAGCCTCTCTCGCCGGCTCGCACGGGCCGTGTAGCCAGTGTGCAAATCGGATGCCGCTTCCTTTCAGCATGCCGTTTTTTCGGGCAATTGACCGACTTTTCGGGGAGGGCGGGCGCAGAACCTGCGTATCGGGAATCGCGCAGCGCAGGGCTTTCGCTCCCGCCGACGGATTTGTGCGTCTGGTCACAAAACCAGCTCGGGTAGACTTCGCGCATGGCTGAGGGCCCGCCTTGGAAAGCGTACGAGACTTTCGACGATCTCAGTGCGGTGTTTCGCGAGCACGTCGCTCCGAACAAGCTCGCCTACTACCAGCGCATGGGGCTGCAGCTGGTGATGGGCCGGCGTGAGGGGATCTGGTTCGAAGACGCATACACCGGGCTTCGGCTGATCAACTGCCACTGCAACGGCGGCGTCTTCAGTCTCGGCCACTGCAACCCTCGCGTCACCGGCGCGGTCGCAGCCGCGCTCGGCAAGCTCGACATCGGCAACCACCACTTCGTTTCGGGCCAGCGCGCGCAGCTGGCAGCACGCCTGTCGGCGACCTTCGACGACGCGCTACCCAGGGTGGTGTTTGGCGTTTCCGGCGGCGAAGCGATCGACGTCGCGATCAAAGCCGCACGCGGCGCGACGGGCAGGTCGAAGGTCGTTTCCGCCGAAGGCGGCTACCACGGCCACACTGGGCTTGCGCTTGCCGCGGGTGACGCAGCGTTTCGCGATCCGTTCGGCCCGAACCTTCCCGGTTTCGTGCAGGTGCCGTTCGACGACGTCAGCGCGATGGAGGCGGCGATCGATGGCGAGACCGCCGCCGTGATCCTCGAGGCCGTCCCCGCCACGCTGGGCATGCCGATTCCCGAGCCGGGCTACTTCGCTGCCGTGCGAGCGCTTTGCGACGACCGAGGGGCTCGCCTGCTGGTCGACGAGGTTCAAACCGGCCTCGGCCGTACCGGCCGCTGGTGGGGCATCCAACACGAAGGGGTCACGCCCGACGCGATCATCACGGGCAAAGGGCTTGCGGGCGGCATCTACCCGATCACGGCGACGCTGCTTACCCGCGAATTGCACGAGGTGCTCGATTCCGAAGCGAACCCGTTTCTTCACATCTCGACGTACGGCGGCTCCGAGCTCGGCTGCGTTGCAGCGCAGGCGGTGCTCGACGTGGTCGGGGAGCCGGGCTTTCTCAAGCGCGTCGGTCTCTTGTCCGAGCGCTTTGCCGAGGCGTTTGCCCCGCTTCCCTTCGAGCTTCGCCGAAGGGGCCTCTTCATGGGGCTTCGCTTCGAGAGCGAGCCCGAGGCGCTCGGCGCGCTGCTCCGCATCATGCAGCAAGGCGTGTTCTGTTTTCCCGCAGGAAACGACCGGCGCGTGCTGCAGTTTCTCCCCCCGCTGATCCTCACCGACGAGGAAGCCGGCGACCTCGTCGATCGGATGAGTCAGGCCTTTGGCTGATGGCGCTCGTCAGCGCGCAGGAGATCGAGGCCTTCGAGGATCGATTGGGGGCGGCCGTCCGATCGGGCGAGGTCGATGACCTCGACGTCATCGGCTATGGCGAGGTGACCATCGCCGTCAAGCTGTCGACCGAGAGCGGGGACTTCGTTTGCAAGCGGCTCGCCCCGCTGTCTTCCGAAGAATCCGCAGCACGAATTGCCGAGGTGATCGCACGCTACGTCGGCGCACTAGAGCAATGCGGGATCGACGTGGTCGAGACCGAGACGCCGTACCTCGAGGGACGGGACTGCTGGGTGCTCTACTGCGTCCAGCCGATGCTTCCGCCGGGCTCGCTCGGACCCGACTTCCTGCGAAACCTGTCGGCCGACGAGGCCGCGCCCCACGTGCGAAGGATCTTCGAAAACATTCGCGCGTCGGTGACTCCGTTGGTCGCTCCGGACGGGCAGCTTTCGAACTGGGCGTTTGACGGTGACCGGCTCCGCTATCTCGATGTGGGCACTCCGTTTCTGCGCGACGAGGACGGAGAGGAGCTCTTCGACTTCACCGAGGTGGTTCGCGCACTGCCGGCCCCCATGCGCCTCGTCGTCCACCGCTTCCTGCTGCGAGGCATCCTCGACAACTATCATTCGCTGCGCGGCCAAGCCCTCGACTTCCTCGGCAACCTCATCAAAGAGAGCCTCGGGAACCTGTTCCCTTCGCTCGTCCCTGTCGCAAACGAGATGTTCGAGCTCGCTCCGAAGATCACCGAGGATGAGGTGCGGTCACACTACAAGAGCGATGCCCAAACCTACGCGCTCATTCAGGCGGCGCGTCGCGCCGACCGGTGGGTTCATCGCCACGTGTTGCGGAAGCCCTATCCGTACCTGCTGCCCCCGCGCATCGAGCGCTCGGCCTGAGGGGAAAGAAAGCGCTCGAGCCATGCCGAAGAGGCTTCAGCCAGCGAACGGCCGGAAGATCGCGAACGTCACGATGAGAACCCCGAGAAGTGCGATCACCCAAGCCAATCGCGAAAAGGTCTTCTCGCTGACCTCCCGACCGTCGGCCCACCGGCGCAGCCTGCCCGTCAGGACGCCGGTGGCTCCGGCCAACACGACGAGCAACGTGAGCTTGGTGTGCATCCAACCCTGCTTCGCGTACACCTCGGCGAAGTTGGGAATCAGCATTCCGAAACCGCCTGCGAAAGCGACGAGCATCGCGGGTGTCGTCACACGAAGGCTGACCTTTCGAAGAACCTGAGCGATGCCGCTTTGCGGCGGAGCGGGAGCGGCAGCAGCCATGGCAACGGCGAGCGCCGACCCCAGCCAAAACGTGACTCCCAAGAAATGAAGATAGCGGAAAACGATCATGCTCATGTTGTGCTCCTCGGCGCGGCGGAGTCTAACCGCCGTGGACCAAGGGCACAAAGACGCAGCGG
>JAHELW010000257.1 GCA_024643985.1 Myxococcales bacterium
CTTGGCGCTGGTGATGCACGAAGAGGGCCCGCTCGAGGTGGATCGGATCTGCAAGATCCTCATCAACACACTCGATGCGCTAGGCGAAGCACATGAGCTCGGCATCGTGCACCGAGATCTCAAGCCCGAGAACGTGATTCTGCGCCCGCTTCGATCGGGAGATGACCTGGTCAAGGTCGTCGACTTCGGACTCGCCACGATCGTCGGCAAAGAAAGCTCGATCACGAAACCGGGCCTAGTCTGCGGGACGCCCGACTACATGTCGCCGGAGCAGGGACGCGGCGATAGCGTCGATGGGCGCGGCGATCTTTATGCGCTCGGCGTCGTGCTTTTCGAGCTCTTGGCGGGGCACCTTCCATATATCGACGACACGCCCACCCGTGTCGTCTTGAGGCACATCAACGACCCGATTCCCGACCCGCGCAAAGCGAATCCACCACGTGAGGTGCCCGACCGGCTGGCGGAAGTGACGATGAAGGCGCTGGCCAAGGACCCTGGCGACCGTTTTCAGGTCGCTCGAGACATGCAGCAGGCGCTGCGTGGCGCACTCGAAGATACACTGGTCCTCCGCGCTTCGGTCGTCCCTTGCCCGAGCTGTGGTGCTGCCACGTCTCACGCCCAGAACTTTTGTGGCGAGTGTGGCGCCCGGCTTACCGGGCCCGAACCCGCTCTTGGTAGCAGTCGTTCCCTTCGGCCGTCATTCTATCCGCCGCTAGGGTCGCAGCGTCTCTTCGTCGGGCGCGAGAATGAGCTTCGCCTGATCCGCGAGCACCGTCACGCGGCCACGCAAGGAGCGCATTGGGTTCACGTGTTCGGCGAACCCGGGGTAGGCAAGACCCGTTTCCTCACCGAGATCGCGGAGGTCGCCGCGGCCGAAGGGGATCTCGTGATCGGCGCCGGTGCTCATCCGACGGGTTCCCCGGTCCCATACTCGGCGATTCGAACGATCTTGGCCGAGCTCCTCGAAGTCGATGATTCGGAGCTGGCACGGATGGCGGTTCGCCGAGATGATCTGGGGTCGGCGCTGGCGGGTGCGGGCGTCGACGAGGTGATGAATCCGGCTGGCCTGCTCGGGGGCGACGGCCGATCGAGGACGGGCGCCGTGGGCGAAGCGCTGGCCTCTGCGGTGCGCAGCGCGCGCGCACGGGCGTCGAGTGGACGAGTGATGTTGATCGTCGATGACCTCTCGTACTGCGATGGGCTCACGCAGCGGACCATCGTCGAGCTTTCGCGTGCGCTAGGGACAGAGCCGGTGCTTCTGGTGACTGCCGGCGATGACGATCGAGGCATCCTCGCCGATGAATCGATTCATCTTCAAGGTCTCGACGCGGAGCAGGCCGAACAGTTCTTGGCTGGGTCGTTTCATCTTCGATTGGTATCCGGACTCGATAAGCTCACGGAGTCGGTAGGCGGGCAGGTCCTGCCACTACACTTGGAACAATTGGAAGCGCTCGGTGTTACCCCCGACGAAGGGCCGTCGCCGCGAATGGCCGATGCGATCGTTCACCGTATCGAACGTCTCGAAGTGGATGCCCAGCGCCTCCTTCAAGCTGCCGCGGTTCTCGGTCGGACCTGCGATCTGGATGCCCTGCGGCGTGTCTCGGAGAACGATGAGTTGCAGGGGCTCGACGAGCTCGCCGGAAATTACCTCGTTCAACTCGATGGAGGCAGGGTGAGCATCGTTCATCCCTTCATCGCCGACCTCGTCGCGGCGTCGATCCCCGCCGAGGCGCGCCGTGAGCTTCACCGCCGCGCCTTCGAAGTCCTGAGCGAGCTTCGCGCGCCGCAAGAGGTACGTGCCGTGCACGCGTACAATGGTGTCGATGCCGTGATCAGCCTCGTCGTCCTCGAGAAGGCGGGCGACACCTCGATGAGCCGTGGCGATCATCTCGGTGCGGTCTTGCAATACCGACGCGCGCTCGAGCTGGCTCGGCGCCAGACCTTGGAAAGCGGCGATACCGTCTACGACCGGGCCATCGCCACGTTCAGCAGAAAGCTCGCGGAAGCGCTCGCTCGCTCGGGCGATGCCTCCGGTGCAGACGGCGTGCTTCGTGAGGCGCTAGACCTGACTGCACCCAACAGCCCCGATCGGGCCAAAATGCTCTTGTCTCTGGGACGCATCGCTGCGCGTCGGGATCGGCCTCGAGATGCCATGCGGCAGTACGGCCAAGCGCTCGAGCAGGTCGCCGGTCTCGAGCCGTCGATTGAGTCTCATTTGCAGGTGGCAATCGGCCGCATTCGCCGTATCGAGGGCGACCCCCAGCATGCAGCCAACGCCTATCGGCGCGCGCTCGAGCTCTTCGGCGAAATCGGCGCGACCACGGACACGATCTCGCGCGCCCGCCTCGAGCTCGCGGACGCCCTAACAGCGGCGGGCGACCATGAAGGTGCCGCCCACGAGCTCGCGAGCGTGGAGCAAGACGGACGGGTAAACGGCGGCTCGAGTCTCGTGGCGCGCGCCGTTGGAATGCTCGGCTCGATCGACGAGCTGGCGGGCCGAGCGCGTGACGCCCAGCAGCGATACGAGGAGGCCGCTGCCTTGGCCGCGGAGGCGGGTGATGCGCCAGGGCATCGGCGCTGGCTTTCGGCCAGCAAAACCCTCCGGGCCAGCATCTAGCACTCTGCTATGCTCCGCCACATGCGGTGCTGCTGGTGGATCTGCGCTCTAATCGCTGCGTCTGGCTGCGACCCGTTGGGCGAGTTCAGCACCGGGGAGGGAGAGATCTACCGTGGCGATATCGTCGGGGTGAACGACCCGCTCAACTGCCCTGACGGCATCGACTGCTCATTCATTCGCAGAGGCTTTCCATCCGGCGTGACTCTGAGCCTCACGTTCGATCCCGAGCGGCAGTACGAGAACCCCGGCACGATTTCTACGAGCGGTGAACCCTGCGGCCCCACGTTCTCCGATACGCCACTGCTTCCGATTCCGCCGCTCGCGCACGATCAGCTCGGGCTCTACGAGTTCCCGGGTAGCGGCAGGCTTCGCAACTACATGTTCGTCGCGCAGCCCGAATTAGGCCCCCTGGCGGGGCGGGACGTGATGGTGTTCCTCTCGCTCCTTCGCGGCGGCAGCATCGAGGTGCGCTTGGTTGCTGGCCCCGGTCTGGAAATTTGCGATCCGTCGGACTGCGCCCTCATCGATGCCGGAGCCTGCGACTACTTCGGTGTGTTTGGGCTCCGCAGAGAGAGCCTTTGATGCGCATCCTTGGGATTGAGAGCTCCTGTGATGAAACGGCGGCGGCGCTCGTGACCGACTCGGGCGAGGTGCTGGCCGACGT
>JAHELW010000086.1 GCA_024643985.1 Myxococcales bacterium
CGTCGTGCGCGAAATCGACGGCAAGAAGCACGAGCCGGTTGAAACGGTGGTCGTCGACATCCCGCAGTCCCATGTCGGCACGGTGACCCAGCTTCTCGGCGACCGCCGCGGCGTCATGGGAAAGATGAACCCCATCGGCGCCGACCGAGTCCGCGTCGAGTACCGCGTGCCCTCACGGGGTCTCATCGGGTTCCGTTCGCTCTTCATGACCGAAACCCGCGGTGAAGGCTTGCTGAACACGATGTTCGAAGGCTGGGATCCTTATGCAGGCCCGCTCCTTCGGCGGAAGAACGGCGCAATTGTCTCCGACCGCAAGGGCACCACGACGCCCTACGCGCTCTTCAACCTGCAGCCTCGGGGAAACCTCTTCATCGGTCCTGGAACCGCGGTGTACGAGGGCATGATCATCGGCGAGCACAATCGTCCGAGCGACCTCGACGTGAACTGCACCAAAGAAAAGAAGCTCACCAACATTCGCGCTGCCGGCCGCGACGAGAACGTCATTCTCATTCCTCCACGAGAGCTCAACATCGAAACCGCGCTCGACTGGATCGACCAGGACGAGCTCGTCGAGGTGACGCCGGACGCCGTGCGCGTCCGTAAAGCGATCCTCGAGTGCAATCGGCGCCCCAAGCGCGAGGCGCCGAAGAAGTCCTAGACCTCCGCCGCGGCGCCGCGAGAGCGAGCGTAGCCGTAGAGAAAGAGCACGACGAGGATCGACTGAAGGATCCACGTGGGCGCCATGCTCGGCGCGTCGATCAGCCCCGAGCGAACCGCGTAGGCTCCCGCCGAGGCAAGACCGAGAATCACGAGGACCGTAATCGGCAGCACTCCGCGGCGCTCGAGCGGCTTGCGGTCGGCCCAGACGAGCAACACCGTCCAGCCGAACATCAGCGAGGCACCGAGCCGCATGGCGTAGCGATAGTCGGCTCCCGGCTCGAAGCCTTCCATCCGGTAGAGGGCGCCACCGGCCTCGGGAAACCACATCGCCACCGCGGCCAGGGCGTCCGCGATCGCCCCAGTCCAATACGAGACGCGTAGCCAGCGGATAGGAGTCATGGCCTTAGACGAGGGACCTCAGCCGCACGACCGGAACAGGCCCCAGCGTCATGGAGACCACGAGCAGCTGGTTGTGCTGTCCGGGAGATCCGCCGCAGACTCCCGTGCACGGAGGAGAAACCCAACCGCGTTGCTCTACCCGACACATGTTCATCGGCCGGCGACTGACGTCCATCGACGTTCAGAGCCTGCAATGGCTGTGCCACGGCAGAACGCGGAAAAAGCCTGTCTGTTCGTGACCCGGGAGCCTCCGACGCGAAGAATCTTCGCGGCTCGCGGGCCCGCCGCACGACTTGCGCACGTTGCAGGGGAGCCCGAAGACGTTTCATCATGACGGGGCGTGACCCGCCGGAAAAAAGCCGATGAGCCAAAGAGCGAGTTTCAGCGCGCGATCGGCGAGGTGAAGCCGCTGCGCGGCAGGTCGCCCAAACGCGTGATGGCGCCGGCTGAGGACGACCGCGCCCGGGTGCCGAATCGGCGCACCGCAGGGCCCCCCGATGAAACGCTGATCGTCGAGCGCGAAGCCGGCGGGATCGTCTGCGGGAAGAGACGCTCGACCCATGCGAGCATTCTTCGGACGCTCGAAGACCCCCGGCTCGAGGTCGAAGCGGAGTGCGACCTACACGGTCTGACTTCGAGCGAGGCGGAGCGCGAGGTCCTTCGCTTCGTCGAATCCTGCCAGCGAAGCGGCCGGAGGTGGGTCCGGGTGATCGTCGGCAAAGGGCTTCACAGCCCAGGCGGTAAAGCCACGCTCAAAGACCGCGTGGTCGCAGCCCTCAGCCAGCGCGCGCCGGCTCGCTACGTGCTTGCTTTCCGGACCGCCCCGCAAAGGCTCGGCGGGACCGGCGCCCTGACGGTACGGCTGGTCGACCGTCTGTGAGCCTACGCGCGGCCTGTGTTCACGTCGCTCACCTGCTCGTTGAGTGTCCAGTAGTCGTAGAGCACGCCGATGAAGAGCAGGCCGCCGGTGAGAAAGTACAGCAAACCGGTGAGATACTTTCCCATGTAGAGGCGGTGGATGCCGAACACGCCGGTGAAGGTGAGCAGAATCCAAGTGACGTTGTGGCTGACCGGGCCCGGCTCGTAGCGAAGCTCGGCGGACCGGTCGAGCGAAGGCATGAGAATGAGGTCGATCAGCCAGCCGATCCCGAGGAGCCCGAGCGTGAAGAACCAAATCGTTCCGCTCACGGGTTTGCCGTAATAGAAGCGGTGCGACCCCATGAACCCGAAGAGCCACAGGAGGTAGCCCATCGCGAGATTGTGGGTTTCGCCTTGCGCCATCGGCGTCAGCCCTTGCTGATCTTGCCTTCTTTGTGGATGTGATGGCCGCGGCACTTGGGGCAGAACTTCTTGATGCGGAACTTCTCCGGCATGTTGCGCCGGTTCTTGTCCGTCACGTAGTTGTCTTTGCCGCAGTTTTCGCAGCTGAGCTTGAAGAGATCGCGGTTGGACTTGGCCATGGTGTGTCTCGCCCGAGGGTGCTCGAAAAGAGGCGGAGCATAGCGGGGGGCGTCCCGGCGTCAAATCCACGGAATAGGGCCTGGATCCGGAGCCTCGATCCGGTGTAAACCGCCGAATATGTTCGCTACTCAAAGCTCGAGCGGCACTCCCGCGGAGTACGTGGCACGACGGACCGAAACCGTCGGACAGATGTTCCTCGAGCGCGTCGCCCGCAACGGTGACAAGCCGGCGTTCTTCCACAAGGAGAGCGGGGAGTGGCAGCCCGTAAGCTGGAATGAGTTCGAGGAGCGCGCCGGCGCCGTCGCATCGTATCTCCTCGGGCTCGGCCTCCAGCTCGGCGACAAGATCTGCATGGTGGGGAGCACCTGCCCCGCCTGGTGCTACTGCGACCTCGGCGGGCAGCTGGCAGGGGCCGTCACGCTCGGCGCCTACCCAACGCTGACCCCGAAGCAGCTCGCCTACATCCTCGACCACGCCGACACGAAAGTGGCGTTCGTCGAAGGAATCGAAGAGATCAACAAGATCCTCGCCCGTCGAGACGAGCTCACGCAGCTCGAGAAAGTCGTCGTGTGGAACACGGACGGCGCCGAGCAGCTCATGGAGGCGCACGACTGGCTGGTTTCGTTCGACCACGTGCTCGGGACACGCGTGGACCGGGCTGCGATCGAGACGCGCACGGCGTCGGTCGACCCGAACGGCACGGCGATCATCGTCTACACGAGCGGAACGACCGGCCCCCCGAAGGGCGCGATGATCTCGCACGCCAACATCATCACGATCATGCGCGACCAAGACGAGGCCTTCAGCGTGCTCGAGGAGGACGTCAGCCTGAGCTTTTTGCCGATGGCCCACGTCGCGGAGCGCGTGTTGGCGTTCTACGGGCGCATCAATACCGGGATGCCTACCTATTTTGCGTCGAGCATCGCCAAAGTGCTCGAGGAGGTGGTCGAGGTTCGGCCCACCGTGTTCGGCAGCGTCCCGCGCATTTTCGAGAAGGCGTACGCGAAAATCATGAGCACCGTCGAGCAGGCGCCCCCGGGACGCCAGCGCATCTTTCGGTGGGCGGAGGCAACGGGGCGCGAGGCGGTCCGGCTCTGGCAAGCGGGCAAGCCGATCCCGTTCCTGCTCAAGCTCAAGCATCGCATCGCCGACCGGCTCGTTTTCTCGAAGCTTCGTGCCGTGTTTGGGGGTCGGGTGCGCTACTTCATCACCGGCGCGGCGCCGATCGCGCCCGACATCCTCGAGTTCTTCTGGGCGGCCGGATTTCCGATTTTCGAGGTGTATGGGATGACGGAGTCGACCGTCATCACGCACGCCAACGTGCCCGGCCACGTCAAGCTCGGGTCGGTCGGACGGGCTCTGAGCGTGGTCGAAGACAAGATCGCCGAGGACGGCGAGATTCTCGTGAGAAGCCAGCTGGTGTTTCAGGGCTACTACAAGAACCCCGAAGCCACGGCCGATACGATCGTCGACGAGTGGCTCCACACCGGGGACATCGGCAAGAAAGACGAAGACGGGTTCGTCTACATCCTCGATCGCAAGAAGCACATCATCATCACGGCAGGGGGCAAGAATCTCACGCCGGCCAACATCGAAAACGAGCTCAAAGCAGCCGATCCGCTGATCAGCCAAGCGCACGCGCACGGGGACAAGCGAAAGTACCTCGTGGCGCTCATCACGGTGGGAGCCGGTGAGGCCGTCGAGTGGGCGCGTCAGCAGGGGCGCATCGACGGGTCCACGGCGGATGGGCACATCAAGGCACTCACGGAAAACCCTCTCGCACGCTCACCGGAGCTCGAAGCCCTGATTCGGGAGGTCACTCGGGATCCGGAGGTGCGTGACCGAATCGTCGCGGCGGTAAAACGGGCCAATGAAGGCCTGGCGCGCGTCGAAACGATCAAGAAGGTCCACATACTCGACCGCGAGTTCAGCGTCGAAGAGGACGAGCTCACACCGACGCTGAAAATGAAGCGCAAAAACATCGAGTCGAAGTTCGAGGAAACGTTCGACCGGCTCTACGACGACGCGTCGTTTGGCTTGGTGGTCGTCACGGCCTAAGCTTCTGCGCAATGCGTGCGGCTCTGACTCTGCTGGCGGTGCTCTTTGCCGCATCGCCCGCGATGGCGTTCGAAGGGATGCTCGAAGCTACGCTCTCGAGCGAGCAAGGCGTGGCGGCGCGCGTGAAAGCGCGCTACTCGGAATCAGGCGACGTACGAATGGACATCCGCTCTCGGAGCGACGACGGCACGACCGTGCTCGCAACGACGATCATGCCGGCCAAAGGGCCGAGCTACTACACGATCTCGCCCGCGCAAAAGCTCATCGTCGAGATGCCCTACTCGACGCTGGCGGACACCAGCCGCCAGGTGAAAGGCTCGGGAGAAAGCGCGCGGCTGCGCGTGAAGAAGCTCGGGAAAGAAGTCGTGAGCGGCGTAGAAACGCGGCACGTTCGCATTTTCGACGATGACAACGAGGCGGTGATCGACCTGTGGCTGACGCGAAAGTACCCGGTCGACCTCTGGACGCGTGCGTTTCGCGGGAGAAACCTCGGCCTCGAAATTTCGGACGACGAGCGCACGAAAGCCATGAAGAAGTACGGCGTCGAGCCGGGTTTCTCGATGAAAATGCGCGTTGCGCAGGCAGGCGGAGTGCCGGTCGAATTCCTGGTCGAGCAGGTCCGGCGCAAGCCGATCCCCCCCTCCGTGTTTGCGCTCCCAGAGGGCTACCAGAGGGTTCAGGGACCGGTCGGCACGCAACCTTGACGCACGCGTGGCCCCTTGCGATATACAGCCGCGACCACGGCGACGGGGCGCCAAAAAAGGAGAGGCCATGACCAAGCGAGTTTATCTGCGGGCGTTGATTGTGATTTCGACGCTGTTCGTGCTGCACGGATGCAAGTCCGACACCGCCAAAGATGCGGGGCGGGACGATCCCGTCCTCGTCATCGACGCGGGTGAGGAGCCGCGCGAAACGCTTCGCTACGACATCGCGCGCGGCACGACTTCGACCTCGACGATGGAATACGCGCTCGCGTCGCTTGCAATGTCGAAGGGAAGCGCACGGCTCGCGGTGACGCCGGGCGTGCGGCTCCACATCGTTTCGGGCCCGGCGCTCGAGGGCAAGCGCGGTTCGACTCGCTTCGACGTCCGAATCGTCAAGGCCGAGGCGATCGTCCCCGAGGGGACCGACCCCGTGGTCAAGATGGACTTGGACAAGAGCGTCGCGGTGCTGAACAACGTCGGGGGCTGGGTCGAAGTGGACGACCGGGGCATCATTCAACGAAGCGACTTGAACTCCGCCGCCAAGAACCCGGACGTGCCCGCACGGCTTCTCATGATGATCATCAACGCGCGTACTTCTCTGGCTCGCGTGCTGATGCCGGCGCAGCCGGTCGGGACGGGAGCCCGCTGGGAAGCGAGCAAGGAGCTCATCCTTTACGGCTTCAAGATCAGCCAGTCGGACACCTACACGCTGACGGAAAAGAACGGCAACGAGCTGAAGCTCAACGTGCAAATTCAGCAGACCGCACCAAAGCAGACGGTGACCTTCGAGGAGCAGGGCGTCGAGCTCACGCTCGAGTCCCTGACGATGAACGCAACCGGCGAAGTAGTCGTCAACCTCGGGTCGCTCGAGTCGAATGCGCGTGCGAGCGGCGAGGCTGCGGACCTCTTGAACGTGAAGACGGTCGATGGGTCGGAGCAGGTCGAGATCGACAGCGCGTTCGACGTCAAGATGACCGTGACCTACGCGATCGATGAGACGCTTGCGAAGGGCAAAGAAGAGCTCAAAGAGGCTAAAAAGACCCGGAAACGGGCCGAAGAGGCCACGGAACAGGTAGCCGAGGAGCTCGAAGCTCAGGAATAAAAGGCTCCCGGCCAGAGCTTGCCGACGACGGCACGTTGGGTCCGCTCCCGTTTCCAGTATCCGGAATCCGGGTCGATCGCGACGCTGCCGTCGATGAGCTTTTGCAGCAGCGTCTCGACCCCCCTGGCAAACTCCGCATCCTGAACGACTACGTTCGCTTCGCTTTCCCAGAAGCTGGCGGTCGCATCCAGGTTGGCCGAACCGATGGTCGTCACGAGGCCGTCGACCGAAACGAGCTTGGCGTGGACGTATGGGCGAATGCGTCCTCCGCGCGCAACGACGTTCGGTGACAGAGGCGGAACGAACTCGTAGACCTCGACGCCTGCCTCGAGGAGCGGCTCGAGCTTGTCCTTGACCATGAACTCGAAAAGAGTGCGGTGCATCGGCGCGGGGAAGAAGGTTCCGTCGTTTCGTCGAGTCGCAGCGCTTCCGGTGAGCAGCTTGACCGTGACGCCTCGGGCGAGAACCCGGTGAATCGCACGCTCGAGCGCGTGTACGATCGGGAAATCGTTGACGATGTAAACGTGGTGCTGGGCCGCGTCGAACAGCGCCTCATACATGTCCAGCCCGTTGGTGTCGGCGAGGCCGCGATGAACGACCAAGCGTCCGGCAGCCGATCCCGCTGGCTTGAGCTCCGGCAAGACCGCCTGGTCCGGCTCGATCGTTTCGCCGCCTTGGCGGTGCCAGGTTCGAATGAAGGTCTCCTGCACCGGGCGGACGAGCGGCCCCTGAATCTCGATGTGGGCATCGAGCCACGGAATGCGCTCATGGGGGGTGTTGTCGTGCACGGGAACCTCGTCGAAGCCGGAGTAATACTCGTCGCTTGCGTTGCGGCCGGAGACGAACGCGCGAGCTCCGTCGACGATGACGAGCTTCCGGTGGTCGCGCTTCTTCAGGCTCGACATGCCGACCTCCCGGCTCGACTGGATCGGATTGAGCGCGAGCGCCTCGATGTTCTGCTCTTGCTTGAGCGACTGAATCAGTGGGTTTACGCGGCCGAGCACGTCCTCGTCCGAGTAGAGTGCGTCGACCATGAAGCGCACCTTGATTCCAGCGCGTGCGCGCCGGATCAGCTTGACGACCAGCCGCTCGGTGAAGTCGCTCGGGCGGACGATGTAGAACTGAAGGTGAATGCTGGACCGCGCCTCGTCCAACGCGTCGAAGAGCCGAAGGCGGGCGCGCTCGTTGTCGAGCTCCGCATGAAACGCGTTGCCGAGGACGAGCTTGGAATCGGTGGTTTGGTCGAGCCGCCAGTCGAGCGGATTGGCTCGCTGCCGCTCACGAAGAAGGGCGGCCGCCTGATCCGCCTCGGATGCAAACCCTCCCGGCGCTCGCGCGAGGGCCTCCGCCGGAGACAGCACGTCGACGTTCTCTGCGCGGCTGCGATCCGAGTCGACCCCCCGGTCGGTGAGAATGCTCGTGACCGGCACACCCTTCGCGCGCAGCCTCCGAATCGCGCTCGTCGCAAACATGTCGACGAAACCGACGTCGAGCCCTCGCAGCTCCTGTTCGAGGGCCGAGTAGACGAGAATCGCCGCGGGCGGAAGCCGCTGCTCGAGTACGGCCGAGTGAATCAGCGGATCGCGGTTCTTTTCGTGGATGTCGAAGTAGACGAGCTCGAAGCCCTCGTCGACGAGGGCGCGCAGCGCATCGACCGGGGTCACGTGGGCGCGGGCGTCGGGAGGTAGCGGCAGGATCAGCTCGGCATCGACCAGCACCACGGGTCGACCGCTCGCGACCTGCAGGAGCCGGTGGCCGGTGAGCTCGGAGACGATCTCGCCGCGGTCGTTGCAGACCTTCACGCCAACGCGGTGAAGGCCGGGGCCAGGGGCGGCGATCATCGTCCGGGCGTCGCCGCTCGGCTCGATCTGTGTCTCACCGGCGACCGCATCGTCGACGTAGAACCTCGCAAGCCGGCCGAGCTTTGCCGCGACCCCCAAGCTCGCGGTCAGCTCGACGGTTTCACCCGGCGCGGTCACGACGTCGCGCTGCATGCCTCCGATGAAGCGCCGAAGACTCGGATTGCGCCCCCAACGCTCGAGCGTACCGCCCAGAGAACGGGCCGCAGCATCGATGAGAGGCCGCGGCTGCTCGCCTCCGGCCTCGCCCGTGATCGCGCTCACGATGCGGAGAACTCGCTCCGCGAGGTCCTGCGGGTCGTCCTGACTCACGGGCGCAGTATAGGACGCCTACGGGTCGTCGTCGGTCACCACCGCGAGGTACGGCAGATTCCGGAACTTCTGTGCGTGATCCAGCCCGTATCCAACGATGAACACATCCTCGACGGTGAAGCCGAGGTAGTCGATGTCGACGGGCACGCGGGTGCGAGACGGCTTGTGCAAGAGGGCCGCGATCTTCAGCGAGGCGGGATGCCGGGTCACCAGGTTTTGCCGGAGGTACGACACGGTGAGGCCGGTGTCCACGATGTCCTCGACCAGAATCACGTGCTTGCCTTCGATCGGATGGCTGAGGTCCGACGTGATCTGGACGACGCCGCTGCTCTCCTGAGAATCGCCGTAGCTCCGCACCGCCAGGAAATCGACGCCGACATCGAGATCGATCTGGCGGGCGAGGTCCGCCGCGAAGACGTAGCTCCCCTTGAGCACGGGCACGATGATGACGTCGTGGCCCTCGAAATCGCGCGTGATCGCTTCGCCCAGCTCCGCGACGCGCCGAGCGATCGTGCCCGCATCGATGAGAGGCTCGATTGCCATCAGGACCCGATCAGTTCGCGGAGAATACGAGAGGGAACTTCGCAGGTCCACCTTCGGAGGACGCGGGAAAGCGCCAGCGCCGAACCGAGGCCTCGATGCATTCGGCAAGCCCGCCGGGGCCGCTGCCTTCTGACGTGACGTTCTTGACGCGTCCCGACGCTGCAACGGTGACGCTGACGTCCAACCGAACCGTGCCGGGCGACTGCTGGCCTCGAATCGCCCGCTCGTAGCATCGCTGAAGCCTTGGCTTGTTGGCGGCGACGGTCGAGAGGATCGCGTCGCTGTCGAGCGGCGGCTTCTTGCTCTTCGTGCTTCCCGCCTCTTTGACGTCGATCTTGGCGGGCGCCTGATCCGCGCCGGAGCCGAACTCGTCGAGAATCTTTTGCTCGTCCGCGCTGAGGCCGCTCTCGGACGCTGCAGCAGCCGACTTCGCGCGCCCCTTTCTGCGTGCCCTCGGAGTGCTCTCTCGCGCAGGCGCGAGCTTCGGCGTGTTGTCGTTTGGATCGGGAGGTGGAACGAGCGCCGCGGCTTCGCTCTTTAGTGGCTCCTCGCCATCGACGGAGTCGTCTGCCACGTCGGAAGGCTCCTCCAAATCGGACGCCACCTCTTCGACCGGCTCGTCTAGCTCCGACGCATCGGTCGCAGGCTCGTTCGCTGATTCTGGCGCCTCGGGCGCCTCGGGCGCTTCGGGCGCCTCCGCTTCGACGGGCACCGGAGCGGCCGCGGGCGTCTCGACGGGCGATTCGGTTTTGGCAGGCGCGTTGCCGCCCATCCACCTCTCGAAGAGTCGATCGCCAAAACGGTCGAAGGCGAGGAAAGCGATGACGCCCGAGAACACGGCAACGGCGACGATCAGCGCCAATACGCCGACGGAAAGCCCTCTTCGCGGCTCCGCCGTCGAGGCCGCAGGCTCCGGCGGCACCGGCGGCACGGAGACGGGCTCTTCGAGGATCGGCGGCAGCCCCGAAAAGGATCCGAGCTGCGGGGAGGACTCGAACACGTCCTCCGGACCGATCGGCGCAGGCGGCTGCGACATTTGGTTCACGCCGGACTCGGCCCCTAGCTCGGGTTGAAGCGCATCGGCGAGCGGCGTGAGCTCGCCGTCGTCCGAAGCCGCGGACGGCCCTGCGAATGCCGGCGGCGGCGCAGGAACGGCGGCCGGCGCCGATGGCTCGATGAGCGATGTCGATGAACGCGTTTCGACGAAAGGCGGCATCGAGGAAAACGTAGACCGTGCCGGCGGCCCCGAATGCCGGCGCTCGTGCAACAGCGACATGAGCTTGGGAACGGTGGCGAGCGGTCGCCACTCCTCGAAGCCCTCACGCCACACCAGCGAGTACTCGCTGACGGCGCCAGCGTCGATCTTGTGGCCCATCTCCTCGAGACGGATCGGACCGACCGGTACGTCGTTGATCGACACGTGCCACTCCGGAACGTCTGCCGTGTCGTTGGCCGGCTTCGCTGCCGCCGCGGGTACGGGAGGCGCCAAGCCCGGATGCTGTCCGGCAAGCGCGGTCGCCCCGATTGCAGGAACCGACGACACGCGCCGCGACGCCGCGGACGGTCGGCGGGGCGGCACCGAAGGGGGTCGCCTCCGCGCAGGTGACGACGGGCGGCGTGCCCTCGCGGTCGCCGCTTCGTGAGCGCGAAACTCCGACACGGGATGCGACTTGCGCGTGATCTCTTGAAAGCTGTAGGCCGCGCCGGCAGGAACGGTCGCGTCTGCCTCCGGCTTCCGTCCGTCGATCAAGATCTTGTGGTTGCATTTCCGGCACGGGAAACGCACGACCCGCCCTCGGACCTTGTCGTCGGAGATCTTGTACTTGGCGTGGCAGCTATCGCACTCGAATCGCATCGTGTTTGATCACTTGTGAGCGCTCGCACTCAGTTGCGCCGTTTCCAGCTTGGCACCGTCCCGATCGTAGCGCGAATTGCGGGTTGCGTTCAATAGGAACGCAATGTTTCACATACCCGAAAGGACGTAATATCGGCTCTGAATGTCATCGTAGAGGAGGACGAGGCGGTTCTCCCCAATGCGACGCGACCAGCGCTCATCCTCTTCATCGTAGGCGATTCGAAAGCTGGCGCTGTAGCGGTAGGCGATGAGTATCCGGTCGATTTCCCTAGTGATCGTGCGGTATTTGATCTCGTAGCGAACGTCGGTGACCCGCTCTCGCCAGCGGCTGAGCTTCTTTTGGAGGGCGCGGTAGTCGATGTCGTCTTCGCCCGCAGGGGTGCCATTGTCGTCGAGATACTGAGGATGCGCCATGGCTAGAAGCGCGCCCACGTCCCGGGCCTCCACCGCGTTTCGGTAGTTCTCCATGAAGGTGATGACGGCCCGGTTCTCCGGGGTGTCCTTCACGGTCGTGTTGGGGATGTTCTTTTGGCACCCCACCGCTCCGGCCAGCAAAACGCAGAAAATCGCAGCAGACAGGGCCCTACGCATACAGCACATCACAGAACGAACGCTCTCCTCTTGCTCACCATTCCCGATTATCGATCGGGGCCTACTGAATCCCATAATCTTTGATCTTGTAAAGGAGAGCCCGGTGGCTGATCTCGAGGATCTTCGAGGCCGCAGTCCGATTGCCCCCGGTCTTCTCGAGCGCCCTCCGAATCAGCGTTTCCTCCATGAAACGCGCGGTCTTCTTGATCGAGAGCTCCCCGGTCGAAAGGCTGGCCGCGACCGGATCCGCGGGCTCGCGCATGCGCTCCGGCAGATCGCCGACCGTGAGCACGTCGCCTTCGGCCAGCACCACCGCTCTTTCGATCGTGTTTTCGAGCTCCCGAACGTTTCCCGGCCACGGGTAGCTCAGCAGGACCTTTCGCGCCTGCGAGTCGAGATCGCGGATCTGCTGGCCGAGCCGCTCGTTGTTGCGCTCGATGAAATGCTCGACGAGCAGCGGAATGTCGTCGCGGCGATCGCGTAGCGGCGGCACGTTGATTTGAAGCACGTTGAGCCGATAGTAGAGGTCCTCTCGAAACCGGCTCTCCTGCACCTCGTGCCGAAGGTCGCGAACCGTCGCCGCGATGACGCGGACGTCGACCTCTTCGTCGCGCGTCGCGCCCACCGGCCGAACGCGGCCCTCTTGAAGGACCCGCAGCAGCTTCACCTGAAGGCTCAGCGGCAGCTCGCCGATTTCGTCGAGGAAGAGCGTGCCGCGGTCCGCCTCCTTGAAGAGTCCCTTCTTGTCGGCATGCGCATCGGTAAAAGCGCCCTTTTTGTGCCCGAAAAGCTCGCTTTCGAGAAGCGTCTCCGGGATCGCGCCGCAGTTGAGCGGGATGAAGGGCTTGTCCTTGCGCGAGCTGCCGTCGTGAAGCGCGCGGGCAATGAGCTCCTTGCCGGTTCCGCTTTCGCCTTGAATGAGCACCGTGGTCTTGTAGTCGGCCACCTTGTCGATCGTCGCGAACACTTTTTGAATCGCGCCGCTCTTTCCGAGAATCCCGTGAAAGGTCTGCTCTTTGCGGATGGCGCGTTTGAGCGCGCGGTTTTCGCGGCGAAGGGACTCGCGCTCTTCGGCTTTGGTGAGCGCGAGCAGCACCTCGTCTTGCTTGAAAGGCTTCGAGATGTAGTCGTAGGCGCCGGCCTTCATCGCCTCGATCGCGAGGTCGACCGAGCCGTAGGCGCTCATCAGGATGACCGTGGCGAGCGACGACCGCGCCTGGAGCTCGGCGCAGAGCTCGAGCCCGGTCATCCCGTTCATGCGCACGTCCGCGAGCACGAAGTCCGGATCGAACGACTCGAGCTGTCCGAGGGCCTCTTCGGCGCTTTCCGCCGTCTCGACCTGGTAGTCGTTCTTCTTGAGCAGCGTGCGAAGCACGACTCGAATGTTCTCTTCATCGTCGACGACCAACACGCGCCGCATATCAAACCCTGTACTTTCTGCATAGCAGAGGGCCGGACGTGAAAAAAGTTTCGTGATTTCGCGTGCTGGATCGGGCGGCTCGCTGTAAAGTTCCCGCTTGATTGGCCTTAATCGGTCCGAGTGGGTATTCTTTCGCTGTCGGGTAGGGGGACTAGACATGAAGATCCGCTTTGCTTTTCTGCTGCTCTTGGTGGGGGCCACGGGGATGGTCAGCAGCTGTTCGAAACGGCCGCTGAACGC
>JAHELW010000258.1 GCA_024643985.1 Myxococcales bacterium
GGGCGGCGCCCACCGAGCCGACGTTCACCACGTGATACTCGGCAACGGCGCGCTGGAACGGTACATGGGTCGAGCCGCAGACGATGATGTCGGCCGGGTCATCGTCGAGGAGGGCGAGGATTTCGTCGTCCGTCAAGTCGTGACCGATCTCGCGGTTGCTATCGGCAGGGGAGCCGTGCACCATCAAGACCTCGCGTCCGTCGATCAGGGGGATCCGCTGCTGCTCTGGCAGACGGCGGAGGCGCTCCGCGACCAAGTCGCCGATCGCAGCCCGGGTATCCGCAAAGAGCCGCGCTTGC
Organism: Myxococcales bacterium; assembly: GCA_024643985.1. Classification (GTDB taxonomy): domain Bacteria; phylum Myxococcota_A; class Polyangia; order Polyangiales; family Houyiibacteriaceae; genus SG8-38. Next base: position 300 of record JAHELW010000258.1, read on the forward strand.
TTGCGCTGCTCTCCGTCGATTGGAAGGAGGCTGCTCGGGTCGACCGAGCCGAGCGCCATGTCGGAAGGTCCCCGCGTGCAGATCGCGCCCAGCTCTTGCAGGCGATGCCAGACTTCGAGCGGTTCTTCGCCACCGAGCAGCAGATCGCCTGCGACGTAGACGCGCTTCACCCCGAGCCGGTCGAGCTCCATCAACACTACCTCGAGCGCCGTGAGATTGCCGTGCACATCCGAAAGAAACGCGATGGGTTTCGCTGCTGGAGGGTGCGCCATGGCGGAACCCTAGCACCGTCGGCACCGCGCCGCGGCTGGGCATCGACGCTTGCGCTGCGCCAAGCGCGGCCTATTGTCACGCGTGGAGAGTGACTTGAGCGACGGCAGCGATCGGGGCAAGGTAATTCACGTTGGTTTCGGGGCAGATGGCAAGCTGACCCGAGCCGCAAACCTGCAGCCGGCGCCCTCGCAGCCGGCGCCACCCCGAAGCGATCCGCACGAAGGGCTGTACACCGTTGCAGAGGTAGCTCGGCTGTTCGGCTTCAAGCCCACGCGCCTTCGATACTGGCATCGCTCGGGCGTGCTTGCTCCCTCGGTGCGGGTCGACGGCCGCAACTACTACAGCTTTCAAGATCTGGTCGGGGTTCGCGCGGCCAAGGGGCTCCTCGAGCAGGGCGTGCCCCTTCGCCAGGTGCGCCGCACGGTCGAGTCCTTGCGAGAGGCGTTTCCAACGACGGCGCAGCCGCTGTCGGAGCTTCGCGTCATGGCGGACGGACGCACGGTCCTCGTCCAGGACGAAGCCGGCGCCTACGAACCGACGACCGGCCAAGCGGTGCTCGACTTCCGCATCGAGGGCTTGGCTTCCGATGTCGTTCGGCTCTTACACTTCGAACATGATGACCGGGCTCGCGCGTACGAGCACTACCTCGAAGGCTGCCGCTTCGACGAAGACGAGCAAACCTTCGACGAGGCCGAGCGGGCCTACAAGAAGGCCTTGTCGCTCGATCCGACGCTCTCCAATGCGCTCACCAATCTCGGGAACCTCGAGTACCGCCGCCAACGGTTCGAAGCTGCCGAACGCTACTACCGGCAGGCGCTGCAAAGCGACCCGGAACAGCCGGAAGCTCTCTACAACTTGGGTTTTCTTTGTTTCGAGCGCGACGAGGTGGGCCGAGCGATCGATCTGTTTCGCGAGGCGCTCCGAAGCGACCCTTCGTTCGCCGATGCCCACTTCAACCTCGCGATGGCGCTCGAAGAGCGCGGAGAGCGTGCCGCCGCGCAGCCGCACTGGCGTCAGTATTTGGCGCTCGAGCCAGACGGCTCCTGGGCCGATATCGCGAACAAGCATTTGAAGAGCTCCCCGGAGCGATGACCCAAGACGATCCGATTGCGAGATTCGCGAGCGAATACGAGCGTGCCGGAGCGCGCGAGGAATTCGAGGCGAGCCGTTGTGCGCTGGCGACGGCGGACGAAAGCGGCCGGCCAGCCGTGCGCTTCGTCTTGCTCAAGGGTTTCGATGCACGCGGGTTCGTCTTCTTCACGAATTTCGAGAGCGCCAAGGCCCGGGATCTCGCAGCGAACCCCCGTGCCGAGATGGCCTTCCACTGGCATACCACCGGCGTGCAGATACGAATCCGCGGCCCGGTGTCCCGGGTCTCCGACGACGAAGCCAATGCGTACTTCGCCAGTCGCGATCGCGGAAGTCAGCTGGGCGCCTGGGCATCGCATCAAAGCGCCAAGCTCGATCGGCGAGAGTCCCTCGATGCAGCCGTGCGGGAGGCCTCCACACGCTTCGAGGGGGGGCCGGTGGCGCGTCCCCCGTTTTGGGGCGGCTACCGTGTCGCACCGAAGGCCATCGAGTTCTGGGAGAATCGCGACGACCGATTACACGACCGCTGGCTCTACGAACGGGAGGGCGACGCCTGGTGCGTCGTCCGCCTGTGCCCGTAGGCGTTCAGGGCTGTACGTATTTTTCGAGATCGAGCGCCCAACGAACCTCGGTCACGGCGTCGTCGACGGCCGCAAGCGGCTTGCGGTAGGTGACTTCGTGCCAGACGTCGAGGACGCGCGCCTCGTCGACCGGGTCTTTCACCTCGACGATTTCAGCGCCGAGCTCTTCGTAGCCCCGTCGGCTCGCCTGTTCGCCGATCTCTTGCCGTACTCGGCGGAACAGCTCTGCCGACTGTGCGGACGGCGCGTCGGAGCGTTGGCTCCGCGCTGTGAATTGCACGACCAGCTCGCCATTCAGCACGACCCGGACTCCGGAATCCATGATGTGCAGGCGAACGCGTTCCGCGATCCGGAGCTCCTGGGCCTCGGCGCGGTAGATCTCGACCCCGGCGTCGGCGAGCGCCTGCTGAATGTCCTGAATCGTCAGCGTTTCCTCCCACCCACACACAGAAGAACTGCGTTTCGGTCGGGAAACCTACCACCCCCGATGCCGGGCGTGCAAATCAGCAGCTCGTTGGTGCTACGACTCCGAAAGGCGCCCCGTTAGAGGGCTCCGAGGCTCTCATGATCGAAGTCTTCGACGCCATGGATCGGCAAGTCCGGCTCGTACGCCCGGCGGAGCGCGTGGTTTCGCTCGTCCCGAGTGAGACCGCTTCGGTGGCCGATCTCGCGGGCGTCGCGCGGCTGGTCGGGCGAACCGACTATTGCGTCGAGCCGCTTGGCGACATCGCAACAATTCCTTCCGTCGGCGGAACCAAGAGCTTCGATGTCGCCTCGGTCCAAGCGCTGCGGCCGGATTTGGTCCTTGCCAACAAGGAGGAGAACAGCCGGCCTCTGGTTGAAGCGCTCATGTCCGCCGGCCTGGCGGTGCACGTGAGCTTCCCGCGCACCGTGGACGAGTCGCTCCAATACCTCGAGTCTCTGAGTCTCTTACTCGGTGTCGACGCGCATCGCTCCGATCGGGTCATGAAATGCCGCGCCGCTGTGGCGCGTGCGCGTCGCGAACGGCCAAGCATGGCGGTTCCGGTGT
>JAHELW010000259.1 GCA_024643985.1 Myxococcales bacterium
AAAACGACGCGGATTGCTGCCAAGAGAGCGAGCTCTGCTGTGCCGGCGAGGTCTGCGAGACCCAGGAATACGTCTGCGATCGCACGGTAGGCCGATGCCTTCGCGCTGAGCCCGGCTGCAACGATTCCGTCGACTGCGTCCCCGGTTTCGCGTGCGAGCAGGGCGCGTGCGTCGATCGGCGGGTGCCCTGCGCCACCATAAGCGACTGCCCCCACGGCTACACCTGCTTTTCCGCCGCCGTCGATCAGCGGTTTTGCCGACGGATCACCCGTCCATGCTCCGACGACTTCGACTGTCTCGCGCTGAGCGTGCCCTGCGGTGATGCAGACGGCGACGGTGCAAACGAATGCATGCCGTCCCTTTTGCCAATCCTGCCCGACCCGGTTTCGTGTGACATCACACAGTGCGCCGAGCCCTCGGCGCCTGTTTGCGAAACGTCGCCCGAGGGAGTTCTCGCAGTGTGCGGGCGCTTCGGCTCGTGCAGCTCATCCTTTCAGTGTCCCAGCGACCTCGAGTGCCGCGACCTCTGGGGTGACGGCCGCGCGGAGTGCGTGGAGCCCGGTGGTTTCTGCCTCGATTCGAGCGTTTGCGACCCGCGCTCCGTGTGCGCCTCGCCTCGCTCTGGCGGTGCGCCGAGGTGCTTCGGTGGCGCCGCGATGTAGCCCTTACGCAGTCGCGCGATATGCGGTAATGTAGTTTCCCCTGAATGTGAGCAATTTCACAATGATTTCGAAAGGACAGAGCGCCGGCGCACGCTGGCTTTGGGCGGCGCTGATCGCAGCGATCGGCTGCGGCGACGGCCTCGGCGCCAATCCAACGCAAACCGCGATCATCGACCCGCCGGCCCAGTGCTCGCCGGACCGTCCGGACTGTTCGTTGGGTCAAGACTTTCCCGACGCGAGCGATCTCGATGCAAGCAACTCGGCGGGCGTTCGCTTCTCCCCCGAAAGCGACGCGCTCGTGATCGATCGCGCGCGCGTTCTTCCCGACGTCGACGCGGATGGCGTCCCCGACGACGCAGACGCGTGTCCGGGCACTCCTGACTGGCGAAGCTGTGACGGCGATCCAACCAACGACGGCTTGTACGCGACCCTCTTCTACGACCCGAGCGGGTCGCCGGAGGCCGAGCGGCAAATCATCGCGCCCACGGTGGCCGACATTCCCGCAATCGACGTCTACTTCTTGATCGACGCGACCCCGAGCCTCGCCGAAGAGATCGCCGAGCTTCAGGCTGGAATCACCACGATCATCGATGACATCCGTCTTCTTTACGGGGACGCTCGCTTCGGGGTCGGGTTCTATCGGGCATACCCGCTGCCTCCGCTTTCGGGTTCCTACAGCCAATCCCCCTACCACCATCTGCTCGACCTCACCGACGACGACGCCCTCATCGAGACGGCGGTCAGCACGCTCAACGCCGTTGCCAACATGAATCCACCGGGCTCACCCACGGCGGCGACCCAAGCGCTTTATTCGATCGGGAGCGGGCTCGGTTTGGGTGACATGGTCCCGAACCGAGGCGAATGCCCCGACCCGGTGAACGCGGACATCGGTTTTCCCTGCTTCCGGCAGGGCGCGCTACACGTCGTGCTGAACATCACGGACGCTGAGGTCTACAACGGACCTCGACTCGGGGGCCCCGACTATGGCGATCCGCCTTCGGCTTTCGACGGCACGGTCGGCGCAGGCGCCGATCTGCCTCCGCTGCGCGCGTTTCCGGGGCTTCTGACCGCGGATGGCGCCCCCTCGGCGCTCGATCTCGGTGACCTGTCGGGGCTCTCGCTGACGCTCATGGGGATGAGCACGCTGTTTACGGACGACGTCAAGACGGTGCAGGCAGCCGGCTGCATTCCCCCACCCCCCATGCCGCCGAGCCCTCCGGGGATGGATGACGACGGACGCGATGCAGTCCTCACCTTCCGTTTCGACTCTCCGCCGCTTGGTGGCTTCACTGCGGTCGCAAACAACACGCACTGGCCTGCGGCCAACGTCGCGCTCTTCGACGATCCAGCGCTCGATCCGCTCGCATCGCTTGCGTGCGACGGACAAAGCGGCGCGGTCGGCAGCATGTGGGGCGGGATCTCGTGGACGCCTCCGGATTCACGGCCGTACTACCTCGTCATCGACGAGCTCATTCCCACGGGAGGCATGGAAAACCCTGGCGCATTCAGCATTTCCATCAGTCACGATGGCGATCCCGCAACGCCGGCCTGGCGAACGACCGACGCACCGGTGAGCTGGAACGACGTCGAGACGGCGCTCCTCGCAAGTCAGATTCGCGTTGCCAGCGTCGTCACGCCCAAAGACTCGATGACGATGCCGAGCGACGGCAACGCCGACGCGCGTCTCATCGGGCAGCTCACCGCTGCACTCACGAAGAGCCTGATCCCATGGGTCACCGAGCTGCCGTCGGAGATCGGCGAGGGGCTCGACGCAGCCGTCAGCAGCACCGTCGCGCTGGCGAAGACCGATTCGGTGTACGACATCGAGATCGAAGCCCTCGACGACGACGGAACAGGCTTCGACGAGCGAAGCTTCGTGAAGACTCTCTGGTGGGACGATTGCTCCGTGGGCGAGGCGCTCGAATGCGGTTGGGGTGCCGGCAATCGATGTCGGCAATGCGATGTCGGCGCCGCCGTCGACTTCGACGTGTTCCTCTCGAACACGGACGTTGCGCCGACGACGTCCTCTCAGGTGTTCGAATTCGAGCTGTTGATCAAGGCTGACGACGCGGTCGAGGTCGAGCGGATTCCCGTGCGCATCTTGGTGCCCGACGACGTCTCCCACGAGTTCGACACCACCCCGGAGGCTGCCTTTTACCGAAACGTCTACGACAGCACGGCCCGCTGCATTACGCCCCCCGAACGGCCGAAGTGGGGAGACTTGACCTGGACCGGCGCGACGCCCAACGACACCACGATCGTGTTCCAAATTCGCACGGCGCCAACGTTGGCGGACCTCGCGACCGCGATGCCCGCCGTCGTCGAGATTCCAACCGACACGACCAGCTCCGTATTCAACATCCGGGACGAGCTCATAGCCGACGGCCAGCCTTGGGGTCTCCCCTACCTTCAGATCACCGCCGTGCTCAACCCAGGGACGAGCCCGCCGACGACGCCGACGCTCGAAGGATGGACCTTCGAGTTCGTCTGCGAAGCTGCGGAATAGGCGGACCCCTGCTAGCATCGGCCACGCGTGGCCGACGCAGGGCGAAAGCTGAGCTTTGCCGCTTGGGTCTGGGTGCTAGTCGCGGGCTTGGC
>JAHELW010000087.1:0-11153 GCA_024643985.1 Myxococcales bacterium
AAGAAATTGAACAGCGTCCGCGGGCCGGCCGGGACCAGCTCTGCATCGGGTGGATCGGTGGGTGCATTTCCGCGCGCATGGCCGATCGTCCGGTCGAGGATCACTTTGCCCCGGCGGCGAACGCAAAGACCGATTGCCGGGTGAAACCCGGTCCTGTAGAAGTCGACGACTGCAGACCAAATCACCTCGACCGCAGCTCGACTGACGCCGACTTCGGTTGGGGGGGTCTCAGGCTCCCCGAAGCTAGTCACTTCGTCGGGATCGAACACGCGCACCCGCCGCGACCGAAGACCCCGTATCTGCCAGCGCCTCAACCCATCCTCCGGGCCGCTTTACCTGAAGTGAACGTCGGTCGGCATGCCGCGTTTGCCAGGATGCATCGAGAGCTCGGTCACGATGTCGGGCTCGAAACCGTCCGGGACGTTGACCTCCACGCGCCTCACGAGCGTAGCGAGGATCATGCGCATCTCCATCATCGCAAACTGCTTGCCGAGGCAGACACGCGGCCCGCCGGCAAACGGGGTGTATGCCCCTCTCGGCAGGCTGCGTTCGAATTCGCGCGTCCAGCGCTCAGGTCGAAACTCGTCGGGGTCCTCGTAGTACTTCGGATTTCGGCCCATGGCGATGTGGCTGATCGTCACCGTCTGGCCCTTCTTGATCTCGTATCCCTCGATGACGAGGTCGCGCTGCGCTTGACGCGCGTATGCCCACACGGACGGAAGAAGCCGGAGCGACTCCTTCACGACCATCTCGAGGTAGGGAAGGTTCGGCAGGTCGTCCACCTCGACGGGGCGGTCTCCTACCACCTGGTCGAGCTCAGCCCGAAGCCTCGCGACGTTGTCCGGACTTCTCGCCAGCAAGTACCAGGTCCACGTCAACGCATGCGCGGTCGTCTCATGCCCGGCGAAGATCAGCGTCATCGCCTCGTCTCGAAGCTGCTCGTCGGTCATACGGCCTTCCTCGTCTTCGACGAACACCATGTGTGAGAACAGATCCCCACGGTCCTTCCGGTGAGCGAGCCGCTCCTCGTGCACACGCCGGATGATGTTCTCGATCTTCGCGATCGCGCGCTTCTTCCGACGATTGCTCGCCGTCGGCCACCAGCTCGGACGCGGGACCGTCTTGTCGGCATCGACCACGAGAATCTCGCTGACGTCGCCGATGGCCTCGCGAATCGTTTTGGAATCCTCCTTGCCGATATCGATGTCGAACAACGTGCTAGCAACGACCTCGAGCGCGAGCGCGTTCAGCTCGAGTCGCATGTCGCGGCGCTCCCCTTCCTTCCACCGATCGATCATCCGCTCCGTAAACGCGACCATCGTCGGCGCGTATGTGTCGACCCGTCGTTTGTGAAACCCCGGCATGATGAGCTTGTGTTGGCGCTTCCACGATTCGCCGTCGTTCGGAACGAGGCCGTTGCCGAGGAACGGCTTCCACATCGCCTTGATGTAGTCGGGCTTGTAGAAGTCGGCCCAGTGGGTGACGTTGATCGCGTAGACGACCGCCGGATCGCGAACGAAGAGCAAGTCGCGAACCAACGCCCGTGAGATGAACACGTCGCCATGCTCCGAATGCTTGTCGATCAAGAAACCCGAGCGGTCGGAGGTCAGCTCGAACAGACAGCCCCAGAGCCAATGGCCCTTTCGCCGCGGGATTGGGCGGGTCGGGACGGCATTCGAGGGGGCCGGAGCTGCTGCCTCGGCGGTCACTCGGTCCTTGCTCCTTCCCTCGTCACGGATGCCCTCGTCCCGCTTTCTTGTAGTCACAAGCTTCTAGGCTTCGCAAGCAAAGAGCGTTTGATGTTATAAGGCCGACCGGTTGGAGGTCTGATGGCTGAATCGAGAGATGGCTTGCCGCTCAGTCGGAGGAAGAAGGACATCTTCTTCGTCGTTGCCTTTGCATTCTTCGCGTTTTCGTCGTTCTTTTCGGACTCGTGGCACGCGCTCGGGCTTCTCGACGGCGAGGGCTTCTGGCCGCGGGCGAATCGCTGGTACGGCGAGGTGGCGCAGGACCATTTCTTCATGGCGGACCACCCCTACGTGCGCGTCAACACGGGCATATCCGGGATGGTCTACGGGCCGTTTTATCTCGTTCTCGTGTACGCCTTCATCAAGGGAAAGAACTGGATCCGGCCCGCAGCCTTGATCTACGTCGGAGCGATGCTGCACGGCTGCACCGAGTTCCTGATCTACGAGTACTGGATCGGTCCGCCTCCGGGCAATCCGCTCGTGTTCTGGGCGTTCAACGGCCCCTATTGGGTGATCCCGTTCCTCTTGGGCGTTCGAATGTGGAAGCCCATGCCGTTTGGATCCGTACACGCCACCTCTGCCGGAGGGTCGACGTAGCAGCGCGCCTTCTGGTCGGTGCTTTACCGCGAGACCTTCAACTACTATAGAGCGCCCATGAAGCATTTCTCACTTGGTTTGTCCTTGCTCGTCGGCGCGAGCGTGATGTTGACCGCATGCGGCAGCAGCAGTGGAGGCAGCAGCTGTCCCACGGGGCAGGTCGATTGCGACGGTGTTTGCATCGACGAGATCGCGCCGAACCTGTCCTCGATTCAGCAAGAGATCTTCGATCGAAGCTGCGCGGCCAGCGCCTGCCACGACGCAGATCTTCCCGCAGCGGAGCTCAACCTGAGCACGGTGAGCGATTCGGGCCAGAATCTCGTCGACGTCAACTCGGTGCAGATCACCTCCCGGCTTCGGGTCGCGCCGAGCGACAGCAGTGCCTCCTACCTCATGAACAAAATCACGGGCGTCGACATCGCGAACGGCACGGCACGCATGCCTTTGAATGCCGATGGCTTCGTGCTGTGTGAGCCGCAGATCGACGCGATCAGGCAGTGGATCGACGACGGCGCGAACGTTCCAGCGGCAAACTGACACCGTTCGCGGGCCCAAGTAGACGCATCGGTCTCGCTTGCTGTAGCCTCGAGTGATGGAGCGACGCCTGCCGGGGATTGCCGTGGCGATTTGCGCGGCGTTACTCGTCGGGGCCGACAGCTGCAACCCCCCCGAGCTCGTCGCGCCCAAGGGGGGCTCGACGATCGTCGACAACGTCTTGAGTCCGGTTCTGATTCGAACCTCGGGACTCGAGGGAGCCGGTCGTATCGAAGCGCTGATGAGCAGCGGCGACTGGACTCTCCTTCACCTGGAGCCGGGAGGCTCGTTCACCTTCAACGAGCCGCTGCCGGGCTTCCTTTGGCACTGCTCGAACCCGGGCGGCACCGAGGGGTGCGTCGCGCGCCTTCGCATTGCCCACGACGCCGGGCCGGTCGGACCGAATCTCGCATTCGGCCAGGGCACCGTTCACGTCTGCACCGAGAACTACGTCCAGCGACAGGGACGCAGGCACTGCGGCTCGCGTGAGCTCCGGCGCGTGAGCGGCTCGGCCGAGGCCGGAAGCATCTGGCTTCCCCCGACGAAGAGCCGCGCTGCAGAGGATGGAATCGACGGCCTGCCGGGGGGGGCGTTCGTGTGGCGCGGGGATCCTTGGAGCCGACTCCTGTGGGGCTTCCACGAATTCAAGCACGTGGCGGCGGATTCACCTCCAACGGGCGACGCAGCGGAGGAGCAGGCCGGGCTCTTCTTCGACTACCGCTGGGACCCGAACACCGACCTGACCATTGGGCTCGGCGTGCCCGACAACGCCAACTGGAAAGCCTACAGCATGGACATGGGGGCCTGCTCGTTCTTCGTGCCTTGGGAATGGCAGCATCGTCTCGAGGATGCCTACTACACGCCGGCTTTGGGAGATGGGCTCGAGAACCGTGGCCTTGCAGAGCTGTTTCTCGACGAGATGATCGATACGACCGAGCCGGTGTGGCAGCACGAAGTCAACGCGATGCTCTGGGTCGACGCGACCCTCGGCATCGTCCCGAACGAAAGCGCGAGCCCCGAGTTCCACTACCGGCTTTCGCAAGATGAAGGGGAGCCGCAGATCTGCTTCAAGCAGTACTTTCATGCGAGCAGCGACATCTCGGCGCAGCCAGACCACTGGTATCGCTTCGATCAGGCGATCGGAGCCTTCTTCATCGAGTTGCTGCCATTCGTCGGACAGTGCGGCTCCAAGAACGTCTCTTTTCGGTACTGCGGCACGCCAAAGCTCATCGACGGGGCCGGCGCCTTCGAGGTCGATCAGTCGTCGGTGCGAATCGAGCACCAGGGGTATCCGTGGGGTAAGGTGCTCTGCAACAATCAGTTCGTGCCGGCTTTCATCGACGGGGTGCGAGCGACGTTTGCACCCGGCGGTGAGGGCGCGGAGCAAATCGACGCGGGGGTCGCAGTGCTGGTCGACAGCCTCGAAGAAGCGCTCGGAATCGAAGTCCGGCGAATCGAGAGCTCGCCCCGAGGCATGTATCTCATCACGGCAGAGAGCACCACGGACCCGCAGTACGGTCTCGGCGATTGCGGCTCCGATCTCGATCGAAGTCCTTTGCTGCCAAGCGCCAGCCGGCCTTCGGAGACGTACATCGAATACCGGGCGCGCGGCGTGACTCGCTTTTAGATTCGAGCGCTTCTCAGAGCGGTTGGATCGCTTCGCGCGCCGCCTCGACGAAGGCTTCGTGGGGCGCGCCAGAATCCAGGGCAGCGACCGCGGCATCCAGCTGTTCGAGCCCGCGGCCAGCGGCTCGCGCCACATCGGCGAGCCCATGGTCGAGCGCGATGTTCTCCGCGGCGTCGAGCTGCACGATCGCCCGACGAAGGTAGTCCCTCTCGGAGATCCCGACCGAGCCCGCGCGTTCCGACCGGTTCAACAAATCGAGAGTCTGGTCGATTCCGGCATCGGTCTGAGCCAGTGCGGGAAGCGTGCCGCTCTCCTCGGGGACGTACCGCGTCATCCCATTGAGGGTGCCCTGGTAAACGACGCCATCGGGTCCTACGGTCGTTGCAGCGTACACGGAGTTTTCGCAGGAGTTTGGGACGACCTCGAGCACGTCAGCAACTCCGGGAAGGATCGCGGCCGTACCGGACGAGGTGCCGGGACAGGTCCCCGGTCCCGCCGGAACCCACACTCGGGAGGCTCCCGTTTCGAAGTCGAGGCCTTCGAGCCCCCATTGACCGTTCCTCTGGCCCGCGCCGTAGACCATTTGGGCCGTTTCGCTGATGCTCGGGATCCCGTTGGGAACGCTGATCTCGGCGTTCTCCCAGATCGTAGAGCACATTCGAGTCTCCGGATCCCAGTCGATGCGCGCGACGCCGAATGGGGCCTTTTCAGGAATGCCGCCTTCGAGCGCTGACACCAGGTTTTGGGCTGCGGCGCCGAGGTTTCCGATCGACGGTGGGTTGATGGTCGGATTCGTCAGCAGATCGTTGACGACCACGGCAGAGTAGCCTCGGACCGCCACCGATTGTTCCGAGATCGCTTCGTTTGCGCCAGTGCCGAAGTCGACCGCAATCTCGCAGGCGATCCTTCGGTCTCTGCCCGGAGCAATGGGTTCCCAGTCCTCGGGTATCTCATCGCGCCAAAACATGACGAGATTCATCAGAGCGAGGCCGTCGGTGATGACGACGAATCGGTCGTCGTCAGCCCGGGTACCCATGAGGCTCGGTGTCGAGCCAGATCCAGGACCGAGGCGAATCGGGCTGGGAACATCTTCCGCAACCTGGTACTCGGCCCGCCAAGCCCGGCTCAGCGAAGCGCCGTTCCAGTCGAAGCGATACATCGCGGCGCTCGTGAGAAGATAGATCGCGCCGTCTTCGTCGGCGGCGAGGCTGTTCGACACGATCTCCAGAGTCGCAGGGTCGGCAGTACCGCAATCTTGATTGGCGGAGACGACCGGAATTTCACCAAGATTACCGGCGTCGGCATCGGGAGAGATCACGAACAGGTTCCCGAGCTCCGTGGCGAAGGCAAGCTGCTGATCGAAGGTCAAAGTCATGCCTGCGATGACGTCGTCTTCGTTGCAAAAGACTTCATCGGGCGGAAAGAAACGTTTCTTGAGCTCCGTCGGGGACGATCGATCCCCCTCGACGCTGTCGCCGAAGAGCGAGACGAAGCGAGTGCGTCCGACGATGAATTGGTTTTTCGAATCGACTGCGCTGTAGGCGCCACTTAGACCAAGACTGAAGGGGGGCGGCTCGTCTTCGCGCTCCGCGGGAACATACCAATCGATGATCTCGAATGAATCGTGGTCGACCTTCAAGATGGCGGCGTCGAGCCCAGGAACCGTGGACCAGATCGCCCGGCCGCCGTCCTCATAGGGTTTGCTGAACGAGGCGATGACCGGAATCCCGGCACCGGGAATGTCTAGATGAGCGCTCGTCGTTGCCTCGCTATCCGTCGGGCCGGCGAGAGCCGATGAGCCCTGCGCGTAGCTGCCACGATGGGACGCGGGCCAGAGCGCATCCGAGAAAGCGGAGCTGCAGAGCGGCTCGTTCGGCGCGAGCGGCATGGAACAAACGTCGGACGTGTCAGTCGTCGGCGCATAGGTTGAAGAGTCCGAGCTACACCCGAGAACGATTGCAAGCACGGCGATCGAGAGGGAGCGGCGAACGTGCATGGCGGATCCTTCTAGCAGGAGATGCGCTCGGGCAAAACGGCGTTATGCTCTCGGCATGACCGCCTTCGATTCTCTAGCCAAAGCGCGCTACGTAAATCTCGAAACATTTCGAAAGAATGGAAGCGGGGTCCAGACACCGGTCTGGGTCGCGCCCGACGGCAAGGAGCTCGTGATCTTCACGAATGGGGATTCGTACAAAGTGAAGCGGCTGCGACGGAACTCGTCGGTGCGAATCGCCGAATGTGGCGTCCGCGGAGCGCTCAAGGGTCCTTGGCATGAAGGAATGGGCCGGCTCGTACAGGACGAGGCGGGCAAGTCGTCGGCGCTTCGGGCGCTTCGAAAGAAGTACGGATGGCAGATGCTGCTCGCCGACTGGGGCGGCCGAATCCGTGGCTCGAAGAAAAACTGGGTCGTCATCGCCGTCAGCTTGAATGCCGGCGCCTAACCGAAACGCGACGCGACGCTAGGCCCGCGGCAACTACTGTCGAACGAGGACGCCGATGACCGGCGCGAGCCACCAGCCCGACTCCTCGAAGAAGTTGCCCTTGCCGGTGAAGGAGTACTGAAAGGCAACGTCGATGTGGACGCCGCTCTCCTTGACGTCGAATGCAACACCCGCCTTGCCCGTGAAACCCGGCGTGAACCGGTAGACCGACACCGTGCTGCAGTACCAATAGCCACACGCGACACCGGTCTCCGCGAAGTTCCAGAAGTTCATGTCGAAGGCGGCCGAGATGTAAGGCAGCACGACGTTTAGATTGGGGATTTGGAAGCGAATGTCGGGCGCGGAAAAGTAGATCCGTGTTAGCGGCCTGCGCCCGGAAACCCCCGGGAGGCTATTGAGGTCGAGGGGAGTCCACTGTAGGCCGAGGTCACCGCCGACGATGAAGAAGCCAAAATCGGCGCCCCCAAAGAAAAAGATGTTGGCCCCGGGACGCACCACGTCCCGCGGCACGTCGAGGACGATCGGCACGCCAATGCCAAGCGACCAAGCGAAGCTTGCCGGCTTGAAGGCCTTGACCTTCTCTGGCTGCTGCGTTTCCGGCATTGGCGTTTCCGAAACCATCTGACCGGGCGGTGCGGGAGGCGGAGTCGGTGCCGTGGTGGTCGACGTTGCGTCCTGCGTCGACGGGTCCCACTGCGCATCTGCGATCGTTGAGATCATGCAGAGCGCGAGAAGCAAGGGTGCGAGTTTCATGCCTAGGTTCGCCATCGGTACCTCCTGGGAGCCGGGCGAACCTTATAGCGCCGCGAGCCATCATTCAACGTGGAACGCCACCTTGAGGCGCCACCTCGGTTCGACTAGTGCTCGTGGTGATGCAAACGGCGACTCACCGCGAGCGGCTCTTGTGCTGCGCAATTTTTTCGCTCTACTGCGCTGTCGCCCTGTCCTGGACGGGCGTGGCAGTCGCGCAGCAGACGGCGCCTCCGCCTACCGGGTCCACCGCGCCGCAGGTCCAGGAGATCGTCACAGACCTCGGACAGCGGCAGGCGGAGCTCGACGAGCTCGCGGCGAAGATCGACCAGAGCTCGGACCGCGCCGCGGCGGCGATACTCGAAAAGCAGCTTTCGGAGCGCCGCAGCAAGTATCGCCGAGATCTGGCCCGCTTAGTCGAGCTCGTAGGGCCGGAAGCGGATGCCGGTACGGACGCGGATCGCGGGCGAAAGGCCGCGGCGGCGCTCCTCGAGGCCGACGCGCCGAAGCTGAAGGAGCGGCTCCGGGCTCACAACGAGAAGGCCTTGGGGCTCATCGAGAAGGCCGCGCAAGGGACGCCTGAAGAAGCCGAGACGGCTCGGCAGGAGCTGATCTCGCAAATCCCGGCGTCGACCCGTCTGATCAAGTACGTCGACGCCAACATCGATTTGCGAAAGAAGCTCGGTCTCGACGTTCGAGCGGACGCGGAGCACTTCAAAGAGCGGATCAAGTCTCGGGCAGAGTTCGTTGCGGCGATGCTGTCTAGCACCAAAGAGCAGATCGACGAGATCGCCATGCGCCCCGGCGTCGACCAAGACACCGAGGCACAGAAAGAGCTCGCGACGCTTCGAAAGCAGCGGGATGCCCTGGCCGAGCACCAGCGGGTAAACGTCGACCTGATGGACGAGTACGGGCTCGCGACGGCCCCGCTTCGGCGCGGGCTCATCAGCGCAACCGGCAAGCTCTCACAGGACATCCTCGACAGGGAGGTCGCCGCAGGCTTGCTCGAATCCTCGGTAGACGATGCGGCGGAATGGTTTCGGTCGAACGGCGCCGAGCTGGTGTTCCAACTGATCGCGTTTCTGCTGATTCTCGTTGGTTTCTGGGTGCTGGCGCGAATCGCTCGAGGGACCGTGCGTCGATTGATAGACCGATCGAAGCTTCAGGTTTCGACGCTCGCCAAGGACTTCTTCATCAAGACGACCGGCCGCCTCGTCATCCTGCTCGGCTTCATCATCGCGCTGGCACAGCTCGGTGTGGAGGTGGCCCCTCTTCTCGCGGGCCTGGGTATCGCCGGCTTCATCATTGGTTTCGCGCTTCAAGACACGCTTTCGAACTTTGCATCAGGCTTGATGATCCTCGTTTACCGCCCGTTCGACGTCGGGGACGCAATCGAGGCTGCAGGAGTGACCGGCAAGGTCGACCAGATGAATCTCGTCTCGACGATGATTCTCACCTTCGACAACCAGCTCATGATCGTCCCGAACAAGCAGGTGTGGGGCGGCATCATTCGAAACATTACTCACCAGGACAAACGTCGGGTCGATTTGACGTTTGGCATCGGTTACTCCGACGACATCCCGAAGGCCGAGAAAGTCCTATCCGAGATCGTCGCCGCTCACGACAAGGTGCTGCCCGATCCCGAACCCGTCGTGAAGCTGCACGAGCTCGGCGATTCGGCGGTGAGCTTCATCGTTCGCCCGTGGGCGAAGACCGACGACTATTGGAACGTCTACTGGGACATCACTCGCGAAGTGAAACGGCGCTTCGACGAGGAAGGGATTTCGATTCCGTTCCCGCAGCGGGACGTGCACGTCTATCACGAAAACGCCCCCGCGGCGCAATCGGCAGAGACGGACGGCGAGAGCTCCTAGTCCCCGCCGATGATCCGCCGGCGCTGCCACTCACCGATGCGATAAAGGGGCTTCAACACCTTGAGCGCAACGCTCGGGAAGGGTCGAAGCACGTGTGCAAGCGCCGCCTGAGAGCGGGGGATCGCCACGACGAGCCGAGGCTTGTCGACGAGTCCCACGGTCACTTCGGCGACCTTCTCGACCGTCAATAGACCGGTCCCGATGAACGCGATTTCCGCTCCTTTGAGCTCTTGAACGTCTCTCACCATGTCGGTGTTGATCGCGTGAGGGCAGACCGCGCTCGCGCGTACGGGGATCCCAGCCCGCTCGAGGTCGCCGGCAAGCGAGACGGTGAAGCCGAGCACGGCGTGCTTGGTCGCGCCATAGACTGCAAGCCCGGGCACGGGCGCGACCGCGGAAAGGGAGGCGATGTTGATCAGGTGACCCCCTCCGGCGCGCATGGCGTCGACGGCGGCGCGCGCACCCCACATCGTTCCGAGCACGTTGACCTCCGCCATGTGCCGGACGACGTCGTCGGGGTGATCCCAGGCATCGCCAGTGTAGAGCACGCCGGCATTGTTCACCCATACCTCGAGCGAGCCGCGTTCATTTGCAGCTCGCGCCACGGCCTTGTGCGATTCCGGATCGCGGACGTCTTGGCTCATCGACCAAGCCCCGCCCCCGATTATCTGCGCAGTCTCGGCAGCCGACGCTTCGTCGATGTCGGTGACGAGGAGCGTGAAGCCTTTTTGGGCGAGCCCTTTCGCAATTTCGCGGCCGAGACCTTTTCCCGCACCCGTGACTACGGCGATTTTCATGGCCAGTACTTGGCTCATTCGGGGCGACTTTCAAGCGACCGGAGCGATACGCCGGCGTAGACACGTTGCTGCTCTCCGTTTAGCATCCGGCGGATGAAATCTTTCTCGTTCTCGCTTGCATGGGTCATCTCGATCTCCGCGCTCGTCATCGGCTGTGGCAACGACAGCGCATCCTCTACGGGAGGAACCGGAGGCGCGGGGGGCGTCGGCGGAAGCGGGGGTTCGGGCGGGATCGTCCCAGCCCCCCCCATCGGCTGCGATCCGCTCGCGCCGTCGTACTGTGGGTTTCCTTTCCCGAACGACTATTTCACGGTCGCCGACTCGACGACGGTGACGGGCCGCCGGCTCGCGCTCCCCGAGGCGGCCATGCCCGAGACCACGAGCGGCAGGCGCTCGAGCCCCGAGCCGTTCAACGAGATGGACGGCTTTTCGCCAGGCATCGCCGCCATGACGCATCTTCCGGGCGCGACCGTGACCGGCTGCGCGACGCCCGACACGATCGGCGACTCGCT
Source organism: Myxococcales bacterium (assembly GCA_024643985.1). Taxonomy (GTDB): domain Bacteria; phylum Myxococcota_A; class Polyangia; order Polyangiales; family Houyiibacteriaceae; genus SG8-38. Next base: position 10,881 of record JAHELW010000087.1, read on the forward strand.
CTTGGACGCCTCCCCCACCGTCATCTTGAACGCCGACACCGGCGAACGAGTAGCGCACTGGGTCGATCGGGACGAGTGGGTCGTCCAGGCGAAGATACGGGTCGATGCTGGCGAGGACCAGCCCGACTTCATCATTCCGCGTCCGCTCGAAGAGCTTCGAGAGGAGCAGGCGATGATGCTCCGGCCTGCAGTCCGGCTCGAAGACGCCACACGATACATCGTCGCGTTCCGTGACATCGTGGACGGCGACGGCGCGCTCGTCGACGCGCCCCC
>JAHELW010000087.1:11163-13137 GCA_024643985.1 Myxococcales bacterium
CGAGTCGAGGCGGGCGCACTTCGAGGGGATCTTCGGGATTCTCGAGACCGCGGGCATCGACCGCGAGAGCCTCCAGGTCGCATGGGACTTCACCACCGCAAGCAAAGAAAACAACACGGCCGCGATGGTGCACATCCGCGATGACGCGTTCGCGACGTACCCGGACGGCGTGCCGTACACGATCGAGGTCATCACGGACACGCCGATGGAGGGCATGGCGTGCCGCCTCGAGATCACGTTCGACATGCCGCTCTACATGACCGGAGGTGAAACGGGCGAGCTCCTCAATCTCGGCGATGACGGCCTACCCGAGCAGAACGGCACGTACCCCTACTCCGCATCGATGTTCGTGCCGCTCGGCACCAGCGAAGCCCAGCCCGCTCCCCTGGTCGTCGTCGGCCATGGCCAGCTCGGCAGTCGAACGCAGGTGTTCGGCAACCGGGAGCTCTGGGCGAACCCAGACCAGCCGCTGATCGCGTTTGGGCTCGATCACAAGGGCTTTGCGTCAGACGACATCCCTACCGTCGTCGACGCGATTCTCGGGGGGGACCTCTCGGCTTTTCGCGCGGTCCCCGAGCGGATGCATCAGGGGCACCTCAACTTCTTGATGGCGATGCGCACGCTTTCGCGCGAAGCCGAGGGGGGTCCGACGACGCTCTTCAACCAAACGCTGACCGACGACTGCGGTGGCGCCGCGGCGGACGGGACCCGGCGCCACTACTTCGGCGGAAGCCAAGGCGGGATTCTCGGCGCCGTCATCATGTCGCTGAGCCTCGACATCGAGCGAGGGCTGCTCGCCGTACCCGGGCAGTCCTACAATCTGCTCTTGAACCGGAGTGTGAACTTCGACGTCTATGCGGGGCCTCTCTATGGGGGCTACGGTTGGAACGGGCTCGACATGCAGATGAATCTCGCGCTGATTCAGGGGCTTTGGGACCGCGCCGAGCCGACCGGCTACTCGAAGTACATTCGAACCGACCGCTTCCCGAATACGCCGTCGCACGAGGTCTTGATTCAGGTGTCGAGGGCGGACCATCAGGTGACGAACCTCGGCGCACACATCATGGCGCGCGCAATCGGCGAGGTGGTCAACCTCGCGCCCCTCATTCGGCCCGTGTGGGGCATCGAAGAAAAGAGCGGGCTTCACACGGGCTCGGCCATGCTCGAGATCGACTTCGGCAACGACGAGCCGCCGCTCACCAACATCCCGCATTGGGCGGATACGTTCGGAGACCCGCACGGGCGCGCAACCGAGCTCGAAGGGCTCGGCCCGGCCCTCCTTCAGTTCTACGAGACCGGCACGGTTGAAAACCCATGCACCGGTCCATGCGATCAAGACGATCTAGTGCCCTGATGCCGTCGCTCGCCGAGCAGCGGGTCACACCCAGCCGAGCATCCCGAACGCGATCAGCGATAGCGCATTGAAGGAGAGCAGCGCGCCGACGACGGTCGCCTGCTGCTTGACGCTCTTCATGTCGTGCACCCAGTACGCGACGACGAAGAATGGGAAGTAGCCGACGAGAAAGATCAGCCACGGCGCGGATCGGTTCCACCAGGAGTAGTCCCACGTCAGCGCGCCAACGGTGTTCAGCAGGTATTCGATGAACACTGCAAGCGCGCTGAAGAAGATGGCAAAGAACCAGCGGTTTGGAATGCCGAGTACCTTGGTCTCTTTCGGAGGAAGCATCACGGTCGTCACGACGCCCAGAATGGCAAACATGAAACAGATTTCGATGTTGAGGCCGATCAGGATCAGGTATGCGGTTTCGCCGGGCGCGGCCCACGCGGGCGCGTAGCCGGTGAAGTGAAAGACCAACGAGTTCCAGGTTTCGTTGAACCAGTCCATCCCCCACAGCGCGAGCCATGGACATGCGGACCATCGCCGAGTCGGCGGAGTCGGTCGCCATCACGGCGCGGCTGCGCCGCATGGGCGTCGACTTCGCCCAGGGCAACGGCCTCTATCGCCCCGAGCCG
>JAHELW010000260.1 GCA_024643985.1 Myxococcales bacterium
AGGACCGAGAAACTCGGTCAGCCTTTCAGTCCATTCCTTCATAGCATCCTTCCTTTCGACGGTGGCGTCAGTATCTGATGACTGGATCGAGCGTCTTGGCCTGGTCGATCCACTTGGAGAGGACCAGGGAGCCAGGAACACTACGGATCAGCCTTTTCTCGGCATTCACGCGAGCGATCTTTGCGGCGAGGTTCTCTGCGTTGCGGTTCCTGAGCTCCGTGACCGTATCCACTCCGCTTGCTTCTAGCAGCTCGGCGTACTCCCCAGCGACCCCCTTGATGCGCATGAGGTCGGCGTGGTTGCACCACTTGAGAAGGGTCGATTCGCCAATACCTGTAGTGTGGGAGACCGCCCTTCGACCCGCAGCTTCGGCGCATCGCACGAGAAGCTCGTCCGTCGTCTTGATTCCCACCCCGGCCAGCTTTTCGGCAAAGCTCGGGCCCACACCCTCGATCACGTCGATCTTATATCCCATGGCTCTCTCCTTCGTCGAGCGGCGCGCGCAGCGAGGCATCGACACGCGACGTGTGTTTGAATCCGGCACGTAGACGGGCGCCGCAGCGATTTCTTCAACGCTTTTTCGAAATCACCCTTGCGGCGGAAGAGTGGGCGCGGTGGGCCGCGGACGAAGCGTCTTCGTCCATGCATAGAGCAAGAGAAGCGCGTTCGAGACGAACAAATAGTTGCCGCTCGAGTACTCGTACCATTGACCGATCTTCAAGAAGAAGAGCGAGCTGCCCATGAGGATCGATGGGAGAAGCACCAGCAGGAACACCGTGGTGCGCCTGGGAGACGAGCCTTTGCCCAACAGGTCTGCGACGAAGAACGCCTGCACGTACGGAAGATAAACGAAGTAGTGGGGCCAAGAGGAGCCCACCACGAACGGCATCGAAAGGAGGATCAGCGCGAAGCTCCAGAGGGTGTCGTCGCGGGCGCGCGACTCGACGAGCCGCCAGACAGCAAAGCAGCTCGTCGCAAAGACCGCGAGTCCTCCCGCCCTCAGGTAGACTACCTGCTCCGGCGACATGGAGTGCCGCAAGCCGCGATACGCGACGCTGACGAAGCTCTGGGAGTTCACGTCCCTCAGAAAGATGGTTTGGGCATCGCGAAGTACAGCACCGATGTCCCGATAAAAAGAAATCGTTTCGTTCGCGCCGAGCACCGCGACGGGGAGCAGCAGCGTCGCAGAGAAGAACACTACGACGAAGACCCCGAGATACCGCCACTCCCGCTTCAACACGAAGTAGACCAGAAGGACGACGGTGTAGAGCTTCACGGAGGCGCCAAGCGCCAAGATGATGGAGGACACGTCTTTCCGGCCGGCGCGGTAGAGGTAGAGAGCCGCGAGAACCGTCGCAAAGAGCAACACGCTGACTTGACCCCAGACGAAGTTGTGAAGGTAGGGAAAGCTCGTCATTGCGAGCGCGACGTACAAATAGAAAGCAGAGGCCGAAAGGCTCGAGAGGTGCCTCGCGGGAATCGCGAGCGTCGCGACGACGAGCAGCGACTGAAACAGGCCCCACAGCCAGAGGGCAACCGGTAGCGAGCCGCAGGCAAAGAGCGTGAGAACCAGCGCGAAGAACGCGGAGTAGAGGTACCCGCGGGGGGGCGTGGGATCCGTGAGCAGCTTCTCGCCGACCGGATAGTAGTACCGTTCGAAGTCGAGGAAGAGACTCTCCCCGTGATCGACGGCGCGCGCGAGCTCGGCCGGAGAGTCCCAGCGGAAGAAATAGAACACCAGCGCGGCGAACACGATCCCCGCGGAGATCAACGCAGCCTTTGCGCGCTCGGTTTCGGTCCCCCCCCGGGCGTCCACGACCAGCAGCGTATCATACGCCGACTCAGCGGCGGCGTGTGCTCGAGCCCGGTTTGACCAGAGACACGCGATCGCAGCTTGGCGGCGTCGGACTGTGATACGCTCCACGGCGATGCCGCAATACATCTTCGAGCCGGACGATCTTCAGCGAATCGTCCAGATGCATGTCGATACGCCGCTCGAGCAGCGGTTCAATCGAATCACCGAAACCCTGCACGACGTCTACGGTGCACACATCCACCCTGGACAGGACTGGATTTGGAGCAACGCGGGCGGGATCATGTGCTCCATGCAGGTGCTTCACGTCACGCCGTGGGAGTACCTGCTGTTTTGCGGAACGGCAGTCGGCTCAGAAGGCCACAGCGGGCGCCATCGAGCCGAGCTTTGGGACATCGTTGTCCACGGCGAGCTTCAAACGTTCAAGCCCGATCAGCATCGGCCGGCAACGCTGATCGCCGGGGACTGCTCGTACCTGCCCCATGGCGCCACGAACGGGAGCGCACTCGGCCCCGAGTGTTGGCTTATGGAATACGCCCGCGGCAACGTCCCGTCGATGTTTCCGTTTGCGCTCGGCGACACGGTATTCAGCACGCAGGACCTGACCGACCTACGCCGAATGGTCGCGTGCTCGACGAAGCTCATGCTCTCGGAGGCACGGCTCGCTGTGAAGAGGACCCTCGCCCGTGAGACCAAATCGGCGCCTCGCCTCGAGTTGATTCGCGCCGCAGAGCCGCGCGAGTCCTCACCGCGAATCCGAGTCTAGAGTTTGCCTACAGCTCGATGAACGAACGAACGGTGAGATCGTCGCCGTCGAAACGGTATCGAAGCTCGTAGATCGGCGCGCTGTTATCGTCTGCATCCTGAACGGTCATGACGATGTCGGTGGCCTCGGGGAGCTCGACCCAGCGGCCGCCAGCGATCAGCTCGCGCCCCTCCGAGTTGCTCAAGATCGTCCACCGGTTGAGCCCAGCAATGACGATCACGTCGCGGTCACCGAAGCTGTCGCGGGAGAACGTCAGAAGCCGAACGAGGCCCTGCGGCTGCTGCAGCGTGCACTCCTCCCCTGCGAGAAAGCCGAAGCTGGCCGAGACGGCGCTCGACATCCCGACCTGCTGCATCGTGACCGTCTCTGGGAACTGACAGGGAGGGGCGTTCACGTTTTGGCCGCAGTCCGGGCCGCAGTAGACCTCAAGATTGTAGAGCCAGCCGTTGGTCTCGGAGACGAAGGGCGCCAAGCAGGCGTCGGTCAATCCGAGGTAGCGAAAACCGAGCGGCGGGATGTCGAGCTGAATCGAGAATGCCCCGCTCGGCCCGATCGTGAACGTGCCGGTTTCGAAATTGGGGCCCGTGGCGAAATCGATCCAACCACCCTCCCCACCGGGGGGGCCGGCGAGACCCTGAACCGTGAAACTGCTGTCGCGAGTGATCCA
>JAHELW010000261.1 GCA_024643985.1 Myxococcales bacterium
CGAGCGGCAGATCGCGAGCGTCGTCCGCGGAGTCGCGGTCAAGGTCGCCGAGGGCGAAACGGGGCCGTGGAACATCGCCGACGAAGAAGCGCTCCGGCCCTATCTCGGGGCGCCACGATTCTCGTCGGAGGTGGCGGAGCGCACGGCCGACACTGGAGTGGCGACCGGTCTTGCCTGGACCTCGGTAGGAGGCGAAATCCTCTTCATCGAGTGCACCAAGATGCACGGCACCGGCAAGCTCCAGCTCACGGGGCAACTCGGCGACGTCATGAAGGAGTCGGCGCAGACCGCCATGAGCTACGTACGCACGCGCGCTCAGGGGTTCGGGATCGCGGAGGACTTCCTCGAAAAGAGCGACATCCACATTCACATCCCTGCGGGCGCGATGCCCAAGGATGGTCCGAGCGCGGGCGTCACCATGATGACGGCGCTCGTTTCACTGCTGACCGGCATTCGCGTGCGGCACGACGTCGCGATGACCGGCGAAATCACGCTGCGCGGCCGAGTGCTTCCCGTGGGTGGCATCAAGGAGAAGGTGCTGGCGGCGCATCGGGCCGGCATCAAACGCATCATCCTGCCAGAGCGGAACACCGCGGACCTCGACGAAATCCCCGAAGAGGTGCGCGAAACGCTCGAGTTCGTCCCAGTCGCGAAGATGGACGCAGTGCTCGCCAACGCACTGCTCGAGCCCGACCGACTCGCGCTCGACCTCAGCGACCCGCGGCCGGAAAAGACCGAGGCCGTTCAACCGTCGGCTCCGTAGCAGCTTGGTGGCACGGCACTCCGGCTGCTCGTCGGCTTCGTCAGAGCTGTGCTATCCTCGGCCGATCTTCGTCGATGATTCCCGGTTGTAGTGATGGAAGGGCGTAGCTTTCGCGCTGGCTACTTGATTCTGGTGCCCGCCGTCATCATTGCCGCCGGCATTTTGGGCTTCTATACGTTTCGCTCCTCGGTCGAGCGCACCGAGCTCCGCGAGCAGACGATCGCGCAGTCGCTGCTGTCGGTCGCACAGCAGGGCGTCGAACGCGTCGAGCGGTACATTCGCACCGCCGACAATGCGGTGTTTCGACTCGTGGACCCCAACGACTCCAGCACCCTCGATACGGTCTGGCTACCCAAAGCCAATGTCGACACCCCGAGCGTGCGCGCGGTGCTGCTCGTCGACCGGGAGGGGAATGTCCTGCAGTGGGCGAGCACGGAAGACCGTAAGACGCGCAGGGCGTTCCTGCGGGTGTTTCGCCAAGCGCTCCTCCCGTCTCTCGACCTGGGCTCCGCGGACGCGAATCGTTTGCGCCACGCGCACCACGAGGTCGGGGACGAAAGCTATTTGCTCGCGTACAAAGCGTACTCGACCCTCGCGGGACAGCTCACCTACATCGTCGCCTATCACGACACGCGCTACCTCGTCGAAGAGGTGTTCCCTCTGATGTTCGCGTCGGAGGAGTCGACCCCTCGCTACAACATCGTCGATGAGACCAACCGCGTGATCTTTGGTCCGGATCTCTCGGAGGCGGGCGTCTACACGGTCGGCTACCCGTTCTCGGATACGCTGCAGGGATGGCGGCTCCAGGTGGCGCCTCGGCAAGCTGAGCTCCTGCAAGCGCACGATCGGTCGCGCATCAGCGGCGAGGCGGCACTTCCTCTCTTGTCGTTCGCGATCATCCTTCTGAGCGCCGTGTTCTTTCTGTACGCCGCGGAGAAAGAGCGACGGTTGAACGAGTTGAAGAGCGAGCTGATGGCGAACGTCTCTCACGAGCTGAAAACACCCCTGTCGGTCGTGCGCATGTTCGCGGACATGCTGCGATCGGACCGGATACCTAGCGAGGAGCGCAGACACGAGTACCTCGACATCATCTGCCGCGAGTCCGAGCGTTTGACCTCGCTGATCGACAACGTGCTCGATTTTTCGGCGCTGGAGAGCGGGCAAGGCACGTATCGCCTGCGAAAAGGGGATCTCGTGGAAGCGGTCACCCGCGCGCTCGAGGCCTTTCGTTACCGCAGTGAGCAGGAAGGCGTCGAAATCGAGCTCCACGCGGCCGACGACTTGCCTCCGGTCATGATCGACCAGGAAGCGATCGCGCTCGCGGTGATCAACCTTCTCGACAACGCGGTGAAGTACGGGGGTCAGACACCGGTCGAGCTCGAGCTCAGCAAGCGCCGATCGGTCGTCGACATCGCCGTCCGCGACCACGGACCGGGGATCCCGGCGGACTCGCTCCGGCTCGTGTTCGACCGTTTCTACCGGGGACCGCAGACCGGCCCGACGCGCGGCTCCGGCATCGGGCTGTCGCTGGTCAAGCACATCGCGCAGGCCCATGGCGGACGGGCGTGGGCAAAGAACGCGGCGGGCGGCGGGGCTATCGTAGGCTTCTGGATTCCGGCGGCTCCGAGCCGTGCCGCGGGCTGAATACGCGTCTTTGCCGGGCTGGCGGACTGCGGGTATCTTCCACCCGATGGAGGATACGGGACGAAGCATACTCCTCGTCGAGGACGATCCAGCCCTCGCGCTCGGTCTATCCGACAGCCTGCGCTTCGAAGGCTATCGAGTCATCCACACGTCGAAAGGGGAAAAGGCGATCGAGCTTGCGCGCTCCGAGGGCGTCGACTGCATCATCCTCGACCTGATGCTTCCGGACATGAACGGCTACCAAGTGTGTGAAACCATTCGTGAGGGCGACCCCATCCTCCCGATCTTGATGCTGACGGCGCGTGGCCAGGAAGCCGACAAAATCCGCGGGCTCGAAGCCGGGGCCGACGACTACATGACGAAGCCTTTTTCGATCGGTGAGCTCGTGGCGCGCCTGAGAGCCCTCTTCCGCCGGGCCGGGCGGGCGGTTCGGCCCTCGTCGGCGGAGATTCAGATCGGAGACCTCAACATCGAGACCGGTGCGCAAACGCTGACCCGCGGCTCAGAGACTCAGCACCTCTCGTTTTACGAGGTCGAGCTCCTGAAGTTTCTTTGGGAGCGCGAAGGAGAGCCCGTGTCGCGCGACGAGATCCTCGAGAAGATTTGGGGCCTGGAGGCGGGCCCAAACAACCGCACGGTCGACAACTTCATCGTCAAGCTGAGGCGAAAGATCGAGCCAAAGCCCGATCGACCCGTTCACATCCTCACGGTCTACGGCGTCGGCTACAAGCTCGTCTGCTAGCCGGATGGGAACCGGAGTCACCACTTTTCTGTGGTACGGCCTGTGCGGAGGGATCGTGCTGCTCACCGTGATCGTCGGTGT
>JAHELW010000088.1 GCA_024643985.1 Myxococcales bacterium
GCTCCGTCACCTACGAGGAGCCCAGCGTCTACATCGAGGTCGAGGGGCTCGACCACGAGGGAAAGGCCAAGCTGGCGGGCTCAATCCACACGCTAGTCTCGGAAACCACCGTCGACGCGCTGACCGTGAGGCTGGGCGGCATTACCTACCTGAAGAAGGCGAAAGCAAGCGCATCGATGGACGGGGTGCTCGATACGGGCGTGGAAAGCTTGATCGTCCGCACCCTTCTCGTCACGCTCAACCAGTTGGCGCTCGAAGGTTCGGGCAGCGTGGCTTGGGGGGGCGACGGCACCGACCTGGATCTCCAGCTCGCCTCCAAGAAGGGGCTTCCGATCAAGGCGCTGATCTCCGCCATTCCGAACGCTCATGCCGGCGACTTTGCGGGCCTGAAGGGAACGGGCACGTTCTCGGTGAGCGGGGAAGTCAAAGGCGAGCTCGGACCCGAGGACGACGACATCCCGTCCTTTGCGGCACAAATCGACGTTCGTGACGGCGCATTCAAGTATCCCGACCTCCCGCTTGGCGTTTCCGATCTGCACGTCGACGCAAAGGTGAAGCACCCAGGTGGAAACCTCGACAAGCTGCGCGCCAACGTTCCGAAATACAGCGTCGCGATGGGCAAGAGTCACGCGAGAGGCAGCCTGACTTTGACCCGGCCCCTTTCGGGGCCCCACCTCGACCTCGAGCTCGACGGAAGGTTCGACGCCGCCGAAATCAGCAAGGCCTACCCGCTCCCCGACGTCGAAAACCTCGAGGGAGTGATCGTGGCGGTCGTCGATCTCGCATCTAAAGGCGAGCGGATCGAAAGGCTGACCGGAAACATCACGGTGGACGAGCTTCGCGTCGAGCAAGCGGGCTCCAACCCCATCTACATTCGCAAGGCACGCGTCGAGCTGTCACCCTCGGCCACGAGGCTTCACGAGGTCGACGCACGGGTCGGTCAGAGCGACCTCCAGGTCAACGGCGTAGTTTCACCGCTAACGGCGATTCTGGTCGGAGATGAACCCGTCACCGCGAGTGCGTGGCTGAAGTCGAGGCGTCTGCGCGTCGAGGATTTTGTCGCCGCGGACGAGCAAGCCTCTGCGGGGGACCAAGAGGCGTTCATGTTCCCGGACGACCTCGACGCAAACCTCGCGTTCGACATCGCCAAGATGACCTATGGGGACGTCGTGCTCGACGGCTTAAAAGGCAACGGGCGGCTCAAGAATCGCAGGCTCACGCTCGACGGGGTTCGCGCCGACGTCTTCGGCGGCTCGATGAAGCTCGATGGCAGCATTGCAACGCCACCCAAGGGGCCGCCCACTTTCGACATCACCTATGGGGTGGACCGCGCGCGCTTCAGCGACGCGTTCGAAACGCTGCACACCATGCAGGCTTACGTGCCGATCGCGCGCTTTCTCGACGGCCGGTTCTCAGCCGACGTGAGCGCGACTGGTGTGCTCGATGAAACCCTCTCGCCGCGGCTCGAATCGATTGACGCGAGCGGTCTGGCCGCTGCTCTGCAGAGCAAGCTGAAGAGCGACTTCCCACCGCTTGCCGCTCTCAACCAGGCGCTTCCCAGCGTGCCGAAAACATTGGAGCTGGGGGGAGTCCGCGCGCGCTTCAAGGTCGAAGACGGCACGATGAAGCTCAGCCCGACGACGATTCGAGCTCGGGGGATCGCGATGCAGGTGAGCGGAACGCACGGGCTCGATCAGGAGATGAAGTATCAGCTCGCGAGCGAAGTGCCGATCGATCAGCTTCCTCCCAAGCTCGCGCAACAAGCACAGGCCCTTCGACTGGATCTTTCGAAGGCGAAAACGGTGGGAGTGCGTGCCAATCTCACCGGCTCGATCAAACAGCCTCGGGTCTCCGTCGAGGTCGACACGAAAGCGCTTCGCGGAGCCATTGCCGATGCGGCGACGGCGGAGCTTGCCGAGCAGCGCGCACGCGCGATGCAAGAGGCGGAGAAGCAGGCTCGCCGCATCGTCGACGAGGCGGAGAAGCGCGCCGCCCAAATCCGCGCAGAAGCCGCCAAGGCCGCGGACAGGCTGCGAAACGAAGGGTACGCACGCGCCGCGCAAGTCGAGCGTGAAGGTGCCGGCAACCCTCTCAAGGCGATTGCCGCCAAAGAGGGTGCCAAGCGAATTCGGAACGAGACGGACAAGCGGGCCGACCAACTGGTCGCCGAGGCGAACAAGCGGGCGGACCAGGCCGTCGCCGAGGCAAAGAAGCGGGCGGAGCAAGTGCTTTCCGAGGCCGACGAGCAAAGTGAACGGGGCACGGGAGCGATCGAGGGTCAGACCAACAAGATCCGATGAGCGGCGAGCCAGCGGGATCGCTCACGAGCGGGGCGGCAACGGCATTGCTGCGGTAGTTGGCGTCGGGGCGCGCTTATAGTACGAATCCGAGGCGTGACGGCGCCGGGGCGACATTCCAGTGCGGCTCGCTTCGGCCTCGCCGAGCTGATCGACTTCGAGGCCCAGCTCGTCGTAGACCGCGAGCGACCGACCGACGAGCTCGTCACACGCGATCGCGCGGTCGCGCTGCGTTGGCGCGACCGGCCGAGCACGCACGCCGACTTGGCTGCCCGCTGGGTGGCGTCCCTACGGGAGGGTCGCCCCAGGCCGACCGTCGGCGAACGCGTCGAGAGCGCGTACTCGTCGGCAAACTGGGCGGTCTTCGTCTCGTTCGTCCTCGTTGGAGCCGCGGTCGCGCTCGCGGTGCTGCGGTTCACGGGCGACCATCCGATCAACGTGCTCGTCGTCTTGGGCGTGTTCGTCCTGCTCCAGTGGCTCAACTTGATCGCGACGGTCGCCGCCTTTCTTTGGTCCCGGGTGTCGCCTGGTTTTCTCGCGCGTTTCCCCGTAGGAGTCCTCGTCCGGCGCGCCTTCGCGCGGATCGCGGGTCCGGAGAAGGCAGGCCGGTTTCTCGCGCGGCGTTCTCTCTATCCGCGAGTCGAGCGCTGGGCCCTATTTCGGACGATGCAGCTCGGTGCCATCGCATTCAACATCGGCGCGATTGCAACGTTCGTGGCCGCCGTGTCGTTCACCGACCTCGCTTTTGCATGGAGCACGACGCTCCGAATCGGTTCGGACGGGCTCCAGCAGTTTTGCGAGATCTTGGCGACTCCCTGGAGAAGCTGGTTGCCCGACGCGGTTCCGACCACCGAGCTGGTAGAGAGCACACAGTACTTTCGCCTCGAGCGCGCCTATGTGAACGCCCCGGCCGGAGCCCGCGTGCAAGACGCAGCGTTCGCAGGCGGTTGGTGGCCTTTCCTGCTGATGTGTCTCTTGGTCTACGGCCTCCTTCCGAGGTTGGTGCTGGCAGCCTGGGGCGAGACGGGACTGCGGGGGGCGCTCGGGGGGCTGCGATTCGACACGCCCGACGAAATGGACCTGATCGCTCGCCTGAAAACCCCTCACGTACGCCGCCCGCACGAAGACGACCCCGGCAACGTCGCGCCGCTCGGCGAGGGTCTTCAACCTCTCGGCCGTCCAGAGAAGCTTCGGGAGGCCCAACCCGTCGTTGCGGTACGCTGGAGAAATGCGGAGATTTCGGACGAGGTCCTTTCGAGCCGTTTGCGAGACCGGCTGGGTGGAATCGTGAAGAAGCCCATCGGCAGCGCGGGGGGTCGCGACCATGCGGAGGACGAGGCCCTGCTCGAGCGCGTGAAAGGCGGCGCGGATCCAGTCGTCGTCGTCGCGGAGCCTTGGAACGCACCAGACCGTGCCTTCGAGCGTTTGGTGCGCGCCTTGCGGGAAGGGGACGGTTCGAGACGAAGGGTCTACGTCCTCCTCACCGGAGGAGGCGACGAAGAGCAGCGGGCAGTCTGGTCCGGCTACCTCGCCGAATTGGCCGACCCGTACATCGCGCTGGACACGCTATGAGCGACACCGGCACGAAAATCCCTCGCTTCGCTGTCGTTGGGCGGGTCAACAAGGGCAAGTCGAGCGTCATCGCGAGCTTGATCGAAAACGATGCGGTCAAGATCTCCCCGAGGCCCGGAACTACGACCGAATGCGTGCGCTACGACGTCGAGGTGGACGGTCGCGTCCTGTTCTCCGTCATCGACACCCCGGGCTTCGAGGATGCGCCACGGGCGCTTCATTGGATCAAGCAACGCGAGGAGACGGCGGCCGACCGGGTCGAACGGGTCCGCGAGCTGGTTGCGGCCTTCGAGGGAACCGACGACTTCGTGCAAGAACGGCGGCTCCTTCGGCCCATTCTCGACGGGGCCGCGATCCTCTACGTCGTGAACGGCGACGAGCCCTACCGACGAAACTACGAAACGGAAATGGAGATCCTCAGGTACACCGGGCAGCCCGCCATGGCCCTCATCAACCGGAGCGGATCGGGCGCTCACGTCGACGATTGGCGACGCGCGCTCAATCAATACTTCAAGCTCGTCCGGTTCTTCGACGCTCATGCCGTGGCCTGGGAAAACCGCCGCAAGCTTCTCGAAGCCTTCGCGACGCTCGAGCCGAAGTGGGAAAGCTCCATCGCGCAAGCGGTCTCAGCGCTCCAAGCCCAGGAAGAACGCCGAACCTATCAAGTAGCGAACATCATCGCGGACATGTTGGTCGATGCGCTCACGCTTCACTTGAGCGTGGTGCTCCCCGACGAGCGCGCGCTGCCTCACGAACGATCCCGCCTCGAGCGCGACTTTCACGACCGGCTTCGCGACATCGAGAAGAAGGCACACCAGAAGATCGCCACCGTTTACCTCCACCGGCTCGACGACTGGTCCCCCGAGACCGACATCGAGCTCGGCCCGAGCGACGATTTGTTTTCGAAGGAAACGTGGGACGTGATGGGGCTCTCGCCGAGGGCGCTCCTGACGCTCACGACGCTGACTGGAGCGGCGGCAGGTGGCGCTGTGGATGCTGCCGTGGGCTTCGCCTCGGCTTTCACGGGCACCGTGTTGGGCGGGCTCGGGGGTCTCGGGGTGGGCGTGTACGAGCTTACGCGGCGCTTTGCGAGCGCTTCTAACGTCGCCGATCAGGCGATGTCCGCAGTGAAAGACCCGAAAGACGGGTATCGGGTTCGCGTCGGGCCTCATCCGTCGCTCAACTTCCCCTTCGTGCTTCTCGCACGCTCGCTCGATCACGCGAGCCGCGTTCAGGCCTGGGCCCATGCGAAAAAAGAGCTGCCTCCACCGGGCGAGGGCGAGAGCGTCGTCGACCGGATCGACGCCTCCACGAAACGCCGGCTCAGCAAGGTGTTTTCGACGATTCAAAAGAAGTACCGAGACGTCCCGAGAGAGGCCCGCGCCGAGCTCCGCAAGCTCGTCCACCAGCTCGCCGATCAGTAGGGGACACGCTCCCCCTCCAAAACCCGAGCCTTTCCAACCCCTTACGACCCACACCGCGAAAACCCAAAAAAGCCCCGCATTTTCCACACTTCCGCGGCAATCATACGCTCGACGTCCGAAGTCCGGGCGGCCACGTGAGTCGAGAGGAGTGACATGAGCATTTCGGTTGCAGCCGGCGCGCTGCCAAGGGGAGGGCAGGCAAGCAAGCGGATCGCCTCGCCAACGACGCTGCGAGTCTTCTGGACGTGCACCGCCATCATCTGGGGCGGCGTGGGCGTTTGCGCAGGGCTTTTCTACGTCGGTGTTCTGGACTTCGTCACGAGCGCGAAGGTCGGGCTCTACGCGATCAGCGTCTGGCTAAACGCGTGGCTGCTGGTGTTTCTCCTGCCCCAGAACCAAGGCCGGCCGAAGCTCGACCTCTACCACGACGCGCTGGTGGTTTGGATGCTGTCATACGCCCTGACGAACACCCTGTGGGAGATCCCGTGGGTTCTGTTCTCGCCATTCGTGTTCGAAAACCTGCACACGCTCGACGACGTGATCGCGTACACGCCCTTCATGCGCGAGAGCCCGCAGAACATGTATTGGTGGGTGCTGGCGTCGTTCAGCTCCGTAGACCTGCGGACCGTCAACCACAATTCGACCTTCTACACCCTCGAGCTCTACGCCTTCGTCAACGTCTTGACGGTCATCTGGTTCTTCTACCTCAACAAGAAACGCTCGCCGTACCGCTATCTGATTCCGGTGGTTGGAAGCGGCGAGCCGGTCGCCTCGACGTTCATCTTTTCTTTCTCGGAGGTGTTTGCCGGCTTCGAAAACATGTCGGGCGGCGTGGCCGATACGCTACTCGCGCTCGTTTGGACTCAGTACCAGTACTTCCTGTTCCCTCTCATCTTCGCGTACTTCGGCCTCAAGCTGCTTCTCGAAGACTGGCGGCAGAGCGGCGTCGTGTAGTCGGACCCTGGGCGTCACTCTTCTTCGGGCGAGCGGCCGTAGAGCACGACGCCGTCGGGCTGCTCGGTGCAGTACCAATGCACCCAGATGTAGGCGTGCTGGAACATGGCCACCGCGAGGGCGGCGCGTGAGCGGAACAGCAGCGCGATGCCCCAAAGGCCGAAGAACACGAACGTATACATCGCGTTCGAGCTGTACTTGAAGGCGCCCTCGCGCACCATCGGCATCGCCCGATAGCGCTCGAAGAAGTGATCGCCGCCGAGCGCCCGCGCGAAGCCAAAGTGCTTCTTGACCGAGTGCATCGTCCACAGGGCGGGCACCAGCAGGAGGCCGCCGATTGCAATGCCCACGGTGTCGGGAATCGGCAGACTGCCCACGTCGGCCAGCCCTACGGCCGCGACGAGCAGCGGTCGCGCCACCAGCAGAGGGAAAAAAATGACGCCCCACACGATGAAGCCCGCGTCGCCGAATGCACGCGTCAGGAGGCCGTGGCAAAGCTGGGCGCGCCAGAGGAGCGCCACCGCGAGCTGCTGAACGACCGGGACCGCCAAGGCAGCGATGAACCAAACCTCGTCGCTGACACCGAGGTAGCTGCCGTCACCGAGACTGTCGCCGGCGATGGCCCACGCCCCCGGCAAGAGCACCGCGAGCATCAGCACATGACGCAGCTGACCGTGCCACATGAACCCGTCGGGCACCCTGATAGCCAGGGGATCGGAGTTGCCGGCGCGCGGAATCGAACCCATCGGAGCCGACTATAGCGCGGCGCTGCCGTCGGGCCCCTTCTCGGGCGCGCCCTCACCCGCCTTTGTAGTAGAGTTCCCGGCACCATGGCCAACGGCGCACACGCTCTGATTCAGACGCTCGTCAACGCAGGCGTCGACACTTGTTTTACCAATCCCGGCACCTCGGAGATGCACTTCGTGGCGGCGCTGGATGACTCGGACATGCGAGGAGTCCTCTGCTTGTTCGAGGGTGTTGCCTCGGGCGCGGCCGACGGATACGCGCGCATGGCGGACAAGCCTGCCGCCACGCTCCTGCATCTCGGGTGTGGTCTCGGCAACGCGCTCGCAAACCTTCACAACGCGCGCAAGGCGCGTGTGCCCATGGTCAACATCATCGGCGACCATGCGACCCATCACACCCAGTACGACGCACAGCTGCAGTCGGATATCGAGACGGTGGCGAAGAACATCTCCACGTGGATCAAGACCACCCCGGAAACGAATGAGCTCTCCGCCGATGCCGCGGAGGCAGTAGCGGTTGCAAAAGGTCCACCGGCACAGATCGCAACGCTGATCTTGCCCGCGGACGTCTCCTGGAACGAAGGCGCGGAGCCCGCGCCAGTTGGTTCGCCCGCGCAGTCCGTGCCCGCCGCAGACGCGAAGGTGCAGGCCGTTGCACGCGCGATCGAGCGCTCCGGCAAGAAAGCAGCGCTGCTCTTGGGCAATCGTGCGCTCGGCGAGGCGGGCCTCCGCGCGGCATCCCAGATCGCCGAGACCACCGGCGCAAAGCTCTTTTGCGAGGTGTTTCCTACGCGGCTCGAGCGAGGGGCCGGGCTCCCTTCCGTCGAACGCATCGCGTACCTCGCCGAGCTCGCCTCCGTGCAGCTCGACGGTTACGAACACTTGGTTCTCGTAGACGCGAAGGCGCCCGTGTCGTTCTTCGCGTATCCAGGGAAGAAGAGCTACTTGGTGCCCGACGGCTGCACGGCCCACACCTTGGTAGAGCCGCGCGAAGATGCGGTGGCTTCACTGCAAGCTCTCGTCGAGGCGGTTGGCGCGTCCGGCACCGCCCCCAAGCTTCAAAGCGCCGGGCGTCCGCCGCTGCCCAAGGGCAAGCTCAACGCCGCCAAGGCTTGTCAGGCGATCGGCGCCTTGTTGCCGGAAAACGCGATCATCTCGGACGAAGCGCAAACGTCGGGCATCAAGCTGCCGATTTCCACCGCGGGGGCGCCGCGGCACACGGTGCTCACCCTGACCGGTGGTGCGATCGGACAGGGTCTTCCGGTCGCGCTGGGTGCGGCAATTGCCTCGCCGGACCGTCCCGTGCTCGCACTCGTCGGCGACGGCTCCGCCATGTACACGATTCAGGCGCTCTGGACGATCGCGCGCGAGGGCCTCGACGTGACCACCGTCGTTTTCAACAATCGCTCGTACGGAATTCTCAACATCGAGCTCGAGCGCGTTGGCGCGGAGACGATCGGCCCAGAGGCCAAAGCGCAGTTGGACCTCGCGGAGCCCGCGATCGACTTCGTCTCGATGGCCCAGGGCATGGGCGTTCCGGCCCAGCGCGTCGCACGAGCAGAGGATTTCAGCGCAGCGCTGAAACGCGCTTTCGAGTCGCGCGGCCCGTTCTTGATCGATGCGATCGTTCCGAGCGAGTACGAGGGCCTCAAGCTCAAAGCGCTGCCTCACATGCTGAACGCGCTCGGCATCGTCCCGTCCCCCGTCGCCAAAGCGATCAAGAAGAAGATTGCGCCCTGAGCGGCTCGATTGCTCGCGGAGATCGTTGGCGCCCACGTATCGAGCGAGCAATGTCGCCGAGCCGCACCGCTCGCCTAGCCGAGCGCATTCTCGACGAAGGTGAATCCGCGGCGTCGCTCCGCGCGCGGCCCGGCCTCATAGCTTGCTGGCCCCTTGCCGAAGCCGAGGCGCAGCAACGCGAGGCCGAGCGGCACGGACATGCGCGGCGACAAAAAGACCGACTTGGGCTTCACGCCCGTCATCGCAGCGCCGAACTCGTCCATGAAGCGCGAGCCGTGGCGCTGGGCTGCGATCGCCGCAGTGTCGAGCAGGGTGGGGTAGCGGCGAATGATGCGTCCCGCCGCGGCGGACAAGGGGAAATCGCGGCCGAACGCGCGCATCCACGCTCGCTGATACTCCGCGAGCACCTTCTCGGAGAGGTCGCCGCGATCGAGCGCATCGCAAAGAACCCGCGCGGCGATCTTCGCTGCGACCATGGCCGTGTGAATGCCCTCGCCCGTGAGCGGATCGGTCTGTCCGGCCGCGTCGCCCACGACCAGCACCGCCTCACCGTAGGTGCGCTTTTCACCGCCGAGCCGAAGCGGCGAAATGCCGGGCGGCTCGAGTGGTTCGGCCTGGTCACCAAGCACCTCTTTCACGAAGGGATCCCGGCTCACTTCGGTTCGGAGCAACTCTTTCAGCTGCGCGGGGGGAACCTTGCCGCCGGGAAGCACGTAGCAGCCGAGGTCGATGTCGCCGTTCGAGTGCCGAAAGAACGCGACGTACCCCGGGATTACGTACTTCGGATAGAGCAATACGCCGTCGCTCGTGAAGTTGTGCGTGCCGCCCTTGATGTACTGCCGGCTCGCGGCGCTGTTGGCGCCCGTGGTCACGAGGCCGAGCGCACGCGCGATTTTGCTCTTCGCGCCGTCGGCGGCGATGAGACAACGGCCGGTGAAGCGTCGACCGTCCTTACACCGCACCGTCCAACGATCGCGAAAGGTCGCGTCGCGTACGGCCGCCTCTTCGAAGAGCTCCGCGCCTTGCCCTTCCGCGGCCCTCGCAATGCGTTCGTCGCATACGCGTCGCCGGATGGCAGCGACCCGTGGGGCGCCGTCGCGTTTGCCCTCGTCGGGGCTGACGAAGCTGAGCCCCGAGGGTGAGACCAGCCCACCCGACCTAACCCACTGGACCTCGCCGTCTGCCTCCAGCTCGTCGAGCACCCCCATCTCCTCGAGGAGATCGAGCGCCGGCGCGCACCAGGCATCCCCGCAGCGCTTGTCCCGCGGAAACGTAGCCTTTTCGAGCAGCGCCACGCGTTTGCCCGCGCGAGCGAGAAAGTAGGCTGCCGTCGCGCCTGCGGGGCCCGCCCCAGCGATGACCACGTCGTAGACCGGTGCATTCGAGGACACGCCCGATGGTCTACATCACCTGTTCAGCCGCGTCGATCTGGCCCCGTCTCGAGCGGGCTCGGAGCGCTCGAGATGCTTGACGGCTTCCGAGTACTTCTGCGCGCTTTCCCGGTTGACGCTGCTCCAGAGCTTCGTGAGCGCTTCGTCATGCCAGTCGATCGCATTGCGACCCTGCCTTGCCAGATCGATACGCCCGAATCCCGTGTAGTGAAGTTGGCAGTACAAAGCCAAGAGGCGGTTGTAGATGTACTCCCCCGGTGAGTCTTGATAGCCGTTCACCTGAGGTACGAGTAGCTTCGTCATCAGATACGGGAAGTCACCGTAGTGGGAAACGAACGCGAGATTCCAGGTCGCATAGAGATCCGCCCATCGGCGTGGCAGGGCGAAGCTCAGCAGGATCGCCTTCCTGTCCTCCGACCAACTCGCCGCTACCTCGCCACTCCCCGTCTCGTGAGCCCATGAACCGGGCCGGTCTTTCACCAGGGGCCACGCGCTCGCCGCGTTGTCTCGATTACCGAGCCTGATGTCTTCGAACATCGCTTCGATGATGTTGACGGGCAACAGCAATCGAGTGAAGCCCGGATCCACGCTCCCCGACTCGTGAAACCCGAGAACTCGGTCGATCGTGACGTCAATCGAAACGACCTTGGCGTGCTCGAAGACCGTCCAGTGACTTTTCATATCCTCTGCGTCTCGGGCTCGAAGCCATATCTCTCGGCAGGCTTCGATGACCTTCCAGTCGTTACGCATGGCCTGGGTCAGACGTTCGAGCAGCAGCCCGTACGTCACCACCGACGGCAGAACCGCCGCTCCCTCCATCTGCACCTTGTGACGAAGGCGTTCGGAGGCCTCACCTTTGGCACGATTCAGGAGCTCGATGAGATACGGGTTGGCCTCGGCGCAGCGAGCCACCTCGTCGACTAGCTCGAGCGCATCGTGTGTGTCGAGGTCCTCGCCGAGGAGCCAGTCACCGAGGGCCGCCAGTTCCCGTGCTTGCCAAATGCCCGCGCCGTCGATCAAGCGAAACTGCATCAGATGCCGCCGGACCAGCTCGGTGATGCGATCTCTGCGGACCCCGACGATAGACTCCTTGATGTGCTCGGCGATGCTCCTCGCTACCGAGAGTTGGTTCCGCTCTGCGTTGCTCATGTCCGTTCCTGCTCAGGCACGAAGCCTACAATAGGCGGCTCCGCGGCCTTTTCGAAGTGGCAAATCTTACATGAGGCCAGCCCGTAGGCCGTGGCGGGGGCGACGAAGGCACGAAGGTCTGATACGCATGCGACGATGGGCATGCTGGGTGCCGCAGACTATGGGGTGATCGCGGTCTATTTCGCGATCCTGGGCGTAGTGGTGTGGGTTGCAGCCCGCCAACAGGAGACCTCCACCGATTATTTTCTGGCCGGCCGCAACGTTGGCTTCTTTGCCATCGGGGCATCGATCTTTGCGTCCAACATCGGCTCGGAGCACATCGTGGGCTTGGCGGGGCAGGGTGCCGCCACGGGTTTGGCGATGGCGCACTACGAGCTGCACGCCTGGATCGTCGTGTTGCTCGCGTGGGTGTTCGTTCCTTTTTACTACCAGTCCGAAGTCTTCACGATGCCGGAGTTCTTGGAGAAGCGCTTCGGGCCACGACCGCGCTGGATCTTGTCGCTGGTGTCGCTTGCGACCTACGTGTTCACCAAAGTCTCGGTCACGGTCTATGCGGGCGCGTTGGTGTTCAAGACCCTGCTGCCGGACACCTTTGGCAGCCCCGACAATGCTTTTTGGGTCGGCGCTCTTGCAACCGTCGTCCTCACCGGCGTCTACACGGTGCTCGGCGGGATGCGCGCGGTGCTCTACACCGACTCGGCTCAAGCCGTCGTTCTACTCGTCGGCTCCGCGGCGATTACCTACTTTGGTTTGGAACGTTTGGGAGGTTGGGGGGAGCTCCAGGCATTCGCCGCGACCGACGTGGCGCAGTTCGCGCTCTGGCGACCGCTTTCCGATCCGGACTTTCCCTGGCTCGGCATCTTGATCGCCTCGCCGATCGTCGGAATCTGGTACTGGTGCACCGATCAATACATCGTGCAGCGCACCCTCGCCGCGAAAGACCTGCGCACCGCACGGCGGGGTGCCCTGTGGGGCGCCTTCCTCAAGGTCTGGCCGGTGCTCATCTTCTTGATCCCGGGTCTGATCGGCGCAGCGCTCAACCACCGGGGATTGCTCGCTCTCCCTGTCGATGCCGCGGGCGCGACCTCCGGCGATCAGGTCTTTCCGACCATGGTGGCGGCGCTCCTGCCCGCCGGCCTGCGTGGTCTGGTGGTCGCGGGCATGTTGGCCGCGCTGATGAGCTCGCTGTCGTCGCTATTCAACTCCACGGCGGCGCTGTTCACGGTCGACGTCTACGAAAAGCTTCGTCCCGGAGCCTCGGAGCGGCAGCTCGTCGTGATTGGACGCATCGCCACGGTCGTCGTCGTAATCCTCGGTCTCCTGTGGATCCCGGTGATGCCGCTCGTCTCGAAGGGCGGCCTCTACCAATATCTGCAAAGCGTTCAAGGCTATCTCGCGCCGCCGATCACCGCCGTGTTCTTATTGGGCCTCTTCAACAGCCGCATCAACAATCGGGGCGCGGTGTGGGGGCTGGGCCTCGGATTCGTGTTGGGCATGGCGAAGCTGCTCGTTCAGTCGCTGTTTGGCGCAGGCAAGCGAGAGGAGCCTGCATGGCTTGCCGCCATCGGCGATTTCAACTTCCTCTACTTCTCCGGCGTCCTGTTCTTGATCTCTGTCATCGTCGTCGTGGTTGCCTCGTACACGTCGTCGCCGCCCGACCGGGAGCGCATCAGGGGGC
>JAHELW010000286.1:0-20040 GCA_024643985.1 Myxococcales bacterium
GGAAGTTCACGGCCGACACCGTCGAGCCGTTGTCCGAGTACTTGACGAGCTTCGCGACGACCTCGCGCGCGATGTTGGTCTGCGCTTCCTCCGTCGCGCCGCCGATGTGAGGCGTCAGGATTACGTTGTCGAACCGGCGGAGCGGGGACTCGAAGGTTTCTTTGTTCGACTTAGGCTCGACGGGAAAGACGTCGATGGCAGCACCTGCGATGTGGCCCGACTCGAGCGCCTTGGCGAGCGCGTCGATGTCTACGACCGTACCGCGAGCCGCGTTGATCAAGAGCGAGCCGGGGCGCATGACGCCAATGGCCTGGGCATCGATCATGTTCCGGGTGACCGGCGTTTCGGGTACGTGGAGGCTCACCACGTCGGCCTCGCGAAGGAGCTCGTCCAGGCTGTTGACGGGCGTTGCGTTTCCGAGCGGAAGCTTGTGCTCGACGTCGTAGTAGACCACCCGCATTCCGAGGCCCTCGGCGAGAATGCCGAGCTGGCTGCCGATGCGGCCATACCCGACCACGCCCAGGCGCTTCCCGCGAACCTCATAGGCATGAAGCGCGGTTTTTACCCACTCTCCGCGCCGCGCTCGGGCGGCCTTCTCCGGAATGCCGCGCATCAAGAGAATGATGTCTGCAATGGCAAGCTCTGCGACGCTGCGCGTGTTCGAGAACGGCGCGTTGAAAACTGGAATGCCAGATCGGCGAGCGGCGTCCAAGTCGACTTGATTCGTCCCGATGCAGAAGCAGCCGATTGCTTTCAGCTTGCTTGCGACCGAAAACGCCTCCGAGTCGATGTGTGTCCGTGAACGAATGCCGATGTAGTCGACGGCTGCGATCGCATCGAGCAGGTCGGGGCCGGCGAGTGAATGGGTGAGACGCTCCACGTTTCGGTACCCCGCGGCAGCGAAGCTTTCAACCGCGGTTTGGTGGATTCCCTCTAGCAGCAGTATGCGCGTTTCTTCCTGAGACACGGCGGGAGTCTGGGTCCATCCTATTGCTGCCGCAAGAACCGCAGGTACGCATCGATGACGGCTTCGGGGGCTTCGACCTGCGGGTAGTGCCCAATCTCGGGAAGCTCGACGATGTAGTGGTTGGGGCTCACGACTTCACGGTAGCGTGCGACCATGTGCGCTCCCGAGACTGGGTCGACGGAGCCGTTGATCAGGCCGATTGGAACCACGCTTCGTTGCAACGCCTTCACCCAGCGCTCCCGATGCTGTTTCCTGTCCGTCATGTAGGTGATGAGGCTGTGAAAAACGTGTTTGCCGTCGTTGTGGTTGATCAGTCGCCAGAAGGCGTCTAGCTCCTCGGCCGAAGGCTGGGTGCTGGCACCGAATACCGCGCTGAAGGACCGATTGAACGTGCGTTTCGTCGAGAGCTTGTTGACCAGCGGACCGAGTGGGCTGAGCAGGAGCTTCTGAATCAAACGAGCTTTGTGGGTCTCCGGAAAAAGCCCTCCATTCAGAAAGCAAACCGAGAGCCAGCGCCCTGCGCCACGACCCTCGTTTTGGCGCGCGAGAAGCTCCTGCGCCACCGTGTCGCCGTAGTCGTGGGCCAGCACGTGAAATGCGTCGAGCTTGCGATCGTGGACCAGCGCTTCGCATAGATCCGCTTGCTCCATGATGGTGTAGCGGTGTGGACTTGGCTTCTCGGAAAAGCCGAAGCCCAGTAAATCCATCGCGACCAGGCGATGCGTCTCGTTGAGCCGCTCCCAAATCGGGGCCCAATCCCAGGACGCCGTGGGGAATCCGTGGATCAGCAGAATCGCTGGTTTGTCGAGCTCCCCGGAGTCGACGCAGAAGATCCTCCGGCCGAGCAGATCGGAGAAGTGCCCTCGTTGAAGCCACTCGTCGGTAGTGGGAGACATGTTCCGCCGGCAGGGTACGCGACAATCGACGGATTGACACGAGTCGATCGGTACAGACATCATCGAGAGTCGTGAAGGAAGGTGGTCTTGCCGAATCTAGATGACGTGACTGGTGTGCTCGTCCGCCCACTTCAGCTTTTTCGAACCCGTGCGAAGAACACCATCGATCGACTGACCGCGTACGAGGGCTTGGGAATGAACGTGCTCTTTCCCGCGCCCGACCGACTGCCGCGAGTCCGGCGGCGGCCGCGGTGGTCGCTCCCAGGCTTCGAGAACGAGGACTTGTTCTTCTCGTCGCTCCATGAGCCAATCGAGCCTCACTTCGCCGAGCACTATCATTCGCGAAGCCGGCGCTTCCACACGGTCTACGCGAGACGCATCCGGCCCAAAGGAACGGAGGGGCGCCCTCGCCTGCTCTACATCCACGGCTACATGCAGCCGGAAACCATCGTGGAGGAGCTCACCCTCTTGAGCGGGATGGCACGCGCGCTCGACATGGAGATCGTGCATCTACAGCCCCCCTACCACGGACGCCGCACGCCGCGGGGCTCGGCCTACGGTGGCGAACGCTTCTGGACCGCGGACATCGTTCGAAGCTTCGAGGCGATGCGCCAAACTCTGCTCGACGCCCGCACTCTCTTGTCGTTCATGCTGGACGAGTCGCCTGCTCCCGTAGGAGTCGCAGGCATTTCACTCGGAGGCGCCTTTTCAGCCGTGTTGACGTGTCTCGAGCCGCGATTCGACTTCACGTCGCCTTTCATCGCGCACATGGACATGGGTGCGCTCCTACGGGACGCACCGGTGCTGAGCGCCATGCGAAAAGATCTCGCGGAGTTCGGGTGGACTCCTGGAGATTTCGGCGCGTTCTTTACCCGAATCGGCTGGGACGACCTCGTGCCGGTGGTTCCGCCGGATCGCATCGTGCTGTTCGCGGCCGAAAAGGATCGCTTCTTCGACCCCGATGTCCTTCGCGCGATGTGGAATCGGTGGGGAGAGCCCACCATTCATTGGTATCCCACGACCCACATGAGCTTCATCCCTCACATGCCGGGGGCCATCACGCGCCTCCGGGACTTCGTCAGGGCGCTTCCGCCTCGGTAGGTGGCTCCGCGGGAGGCGGCTCGAGCTCGACTTCCGGCGCTTTCGGGGCCGCTCGCAGCCCAAGAGCCTCCTCGAACACGCCATTCGTCAAGCGATAAACCTTCCCGGCGTACTGGAAATAGCCGAAGCCGTAGAGAAGCGACTGGGTGCCGAGCTCTCCGACGAACTCCACGCGATGCGTGGGGATGAACTTCATCGGATCCTCGACGACCTGATCGAGCGACCCAGCTACTCGCTGTACCTCGGCTTGATCCTCGACGACGAGGAACTCGTCCTCGCGGGTGCCGGACGGATCGGGAACGCGATGAAACACGACGACGCTCTGAAGCGTGCCGAGCGGGGCGAACGAGATCGACGTCGGCTCCTTGACCGCGACGAAGGTCGTCCCGGAGGCGATCGACATCGCGGTCTTGGTTTGCGGCGTTGCCGACGCGCACTTGAAGGCGGTCGCGTTCACGCTGACGGTCGATCCGGTGCCGCTGCCATGGGCCAGCTCGGGCGCGGTGTCCTGGTAGTCGGGTCCGCGCCCGTCGCCCTGCCAAACCTCCTCGGGATGGAGCAGCAAATGAGTCGCCCCGAGCTCGGCCGCCTTGTTTCGCGCATCGTTTTCGGCGGACTCCTGGTTCACGCTGGGCTTGGCGTATGCGCCGCTGATGCCGCCGCCGCGTCCGACGACGACGCCGAGGTTTTCGCAGCCCACCGGCTCGTCGTAGAGGAGTGCAACGGTCGTGCCGCCCGACGAGAGCTGCGACGCCTTGCAACCCAGTGACGTGATGACGATGGCAGCAAAAAGCAGCGGAAGGCTGATCGAAGAACAAGAAATTTCGGGCTTCATGAGAAAATCTCCAAGACGAATGCTGTCTAGCTCCCGGATGAAGTCAACCCGGTGGCCCGCGGATCGTGCTCGCTTTCCGCGAAGGGCGCCGGTATTCTGCCCCGCCGGAGAACACGTCATGGCCTCAGTCACCGAAATCAGACGGCGTTCGCTCGAGGACCCCAACGGCTTCTGGGGCGAAGTCGCCCGGAGCATCGCCTTGAGAGTATCGGACACGAAGGAATACCGATGACACTTTCTCAACCCAATCTCGAAACACGACGCCGTATCGCTGACATGGAGGACTACCGAGCTCTCTATCACTACAGCCTCACGGAGAATATCGACTACTGGCGCGCGCAAGCGAAGGAGCTCCACTGGTTCTACGAACCGCACGACGTGTTCGAGGAACACGGTCCAGGTGAGTTCGTCTGGTTCGGCGGTGGCCGCCTCAATGCCACGGTGAACTGCGTCGACCGCCACGTAGCAAGAAACCCAGACAGAACCGCGATCATCTTCGTGGCGGACGAGCCGGGAGAGTACCGGCACATCTCGTTTGGGGAGCTCAAGACCCAGGTGGGACGCGTCGCCAACACGCTGAAATCGCTGGGCGTTCGCAAGGGCGACCGCGTGTGCATCTACCTCCCCATGATTCCCGAGCTCGCGTACACCATGCTCGCCTGCGCGCGCATCGGCGCGGTCCACTCGATCGTGTTCGGTGGATTCAGCGCGGGCGCGCTGCGTGACCGCATCATCGACGCGGAAGCCAAGGTCGTGGTCACGGCGAACGAAGGGCTCCGCGCCGCAAAGCGCATTCCCCTCAAGAAGATCACCGACGATGCCGTCGAAGGTCTCGGAGTCGTCGAAAAGGTTCTCGTGGTCAAGCGCACCGATGCCGAGGTCAACATGGAGGACGGGCGCGATGTCTGGATGCATGAGGCCACCGCCGAGCAGCGCATCACCTGTCCGTCCGAATGGATGGCCTCGGAAGACCCGCTCTTCATCCTGTATACGTCGGGCTCCACTGGAAAGCCCAAGGGCCTCGTCCACACGACGGGCGGCTACCTCACATACGCAGCATCGTCGTTCAAGTACGTCTTCGACATCGGTCCGGATGACATTCACTTCTGCGCCGCCGACATCGGTTGGATCACGGGGCACACGTACATCATCTACGGGCCGCTAGCGAACGGCGTCACCACCGTCATGTTCGAATCGGTTCCGACATACCCCGACGCAAGTAGGTATTGGAAGGTCGTCGATGATATCAGCGCGACGACACTCTATACCTCGCCCACCGCGCTCCGGGCCCTCATGCGTGAGGGCTCGGAGCCGGTGAAGAGGTCGAGCCGCAAGACCCTCCGCGTGCTAGGCACGGTCGGCGAGCCGATCAACCCCGAGGTTTGGAAGTGGTACAGCGAGGTCGTGGGCGACGGGCAGGTGCCGATCGTCGACACGTGGTGGCAGACCGAGACGGGCGGCATTCTGATTAGCCCGCTTCCGAATGCCACGCCGACGAAGCCTGGCTCTGCGACCTTTCCGCTATTCGGCATCGAGCCGATTCTGGTCGACCAGGAAGGCAAGGTCGTCGAGGGCAACGACGTCAGCGGCTATCTCTGCATCAAGCGCCCCTGGCCAGGGCAGGCCCGCACGATTCACGGTAACCACAAGCGCTTCCTCGAGACGTACTTCTCGCAGTATCCACCGTATTACTTCACCGGGGATGGGTGCCGACGAGACGGGGACGGCTGCTACTGGATTACCGGTCGCGTCGACGACGTAATCAACGTCTCCGGCCACCGCCTCGGCACCGCGGAAGTCGAAAGCGCGCTCGTCGCCCACCAGGCGGTCGCGGAAGCTGCCGTCGTTCCGTGCCCGCACGAGATCAAGGGACAGGGCATCTTCGCCTTCGTCGTTCCGATTGCGGGCGGCGACTACGAGCCCGTGGAGCTTCAAGGCGCGCTCAAGGAACAGGTGCGCCAAGTCATCGGCCCGATCGCAACACCGGACGAGGTCCGGGTGGTTTCAGGTCTCCCGAAGACCCGCTCGGGGAAGATCATGCGCCGCATCCTTCGCAAGATCGCGGGCAACGAAGCCGATCAACTCGGAGACATTTCCACGCTGGCCGATCCGACCGTGGTCGAGGCGCTGTTGAAGAAGGACTGAGAGTCGCCAGCGGCGCAGAAACGGAATCGCGGTGAAGGTTTCATCGGCGTGTTTGTCGTGCCGATCGAAGCCGTTGCACCGCATGTCTTTTTTCTTGTGAGCCAACATACAAAGCAGAGAACGTGCATTCCAACCCTTTAGGAGGTATTGTGGGAAGCTAGGTCGAAGGAGCACCCTGTTTTGCTGCCCGAACGGATTAAGTATGTCTGGCTCACTGCTGCGTTGACCCTGGTCGGCTGTTCCGGCTCGATTGGGACTCGCGGCGGCGGCGGCGGCGACGACGTCGTCAACGACAACATCGCCAAGAGTCTCTGCGTCGTCGATACGCCGATTCGGCGGCTCACTCGCTTCGAGTACAACAACACGGTCCGCGACCTGCTGGGCGACACGACCGGCCCCGCGGACGTGCTTCCTCCAGAAGAGGAGGTAGCCGGCTTCAACAACCAGGCTGCCGCGCTGACGACCAGCGATCTATTGATCGAGCAATACATGAAGGTCGCGGAGGGCGTGAGCGCCCGCGCGATTGAAAACCTCGCTTCGATCCTGCCCTGTGACCCCGTCGCCGACGGTGAGGAAGCTTGTGCGACGTCGTTCATCGAAACCTTCGGCCGCCGCGCGTTTCGACGCCCGCTGACCGAAGATGAAGTGGCGCGCTACAAGGGCCTCTACGATTGGGCGGTCGGTGACGAGGGCCCCGGAAGCTTCGAGGACGGAATCCAGGTCATCATCGAGGCCGCCCTTCAGTCGCCGAGCTTCCTCTACCGCGCCGAGCTCGGCGCCGAGACGCGGGTCGAAGGCGACATCGTGCCGTTCACGAGCTGGGAGATGGCGACGAAGCTGTCCTACATGCTTTGGAATTCGATGCCCGATGAAGAGCTGTTCGCAGCGGCCGAACGAGACGAGCTCCAGACGAAAGAGCAAGTTGCCGCACAGGCGACACGCATGATCGAGGATGAAAAAGCGCGCGATCCGATCCAAAACTTCCATACGCAGTGGCTTCTCCTCACGCACCTCGACAGCGTCACCAAGGACGCGAGCGTGTATCCGGCATTTAGCGAGTCGCTTCGACCGCTATGGAAAGAAGAGATCCAGAGATTCGTCGAGCACGTGATCCTCGAGGGCGACGGCTCGCTTCAGACTCTGCTGACCGCCGACTACAGCTTCATGAACGAGGAGCTCGCGGGCTTTTATGGCGACGACGTTCTAGAGACGGTGACGGGCTCGGACTTCCGCCAGGTGCAGCTCGATCCGGCCCGCCGAGCAGGGCTCCTGACGACGGCGGGGCTGATGGCCACGCATGCCAACCTGAATCAGAGCTCGCCGGTATTCCGGGGCAAGTTCGTTCGCGAACAGCTGATGTGCGACACGCTGCCGCTTCCACCGAACGACCTGGTGATCGAACCGCCTGAGCTCGATCCCACCAAGACGACGAAGGAGCAGTTCGAGGAAATCGGCTCCAATCCCTCCTGCGCAGGATGCCACAGTCTGATGAA
Organism: Myxococcales bacterium; assembly: GCA_024643985.1. Taxonomy (GTDB): domain Bacteria; phylum Myxococcota_A; class Polyangia; order Polyangiales; family Houyiibacteriaceae; genus SG8-38. The sequence goes on from JAHELW010000286.1 coordinate 7,438, forward strand.
TCCGATCGGCTTCATCTTCGAGCACTACGACGGCGTCGGGCAGTGGCGCGATCAGCAAAACGGCAAGGACATCGATGCCATCGGAGACGTCGTGGCAACGGAGGACATCGATGGAACCTACGATGGGGCCGTCGAGCTCTCTTACGCGCTCGCGGAGAGCTACCAGGTCCAAGAGTGCGTGACGTCGCAATGGTTCCGCTTCGCCTACAACCGCACGGTGACCCCCGAAGACAGCTGCAGCATCGAGCAGCTGAATCAAGAGTTTACGGACTCGGGGTACGACATCAAGACACTGCTCGTTGCGCTCACGCAGACGAACGCGTTCCTCTACCGTCGCGCAGTGGACCTCGACTCTGAAAGCGCGGGAGGTGCGCAGTGAAACGGATCAATCGCCGCGCGATGCTCAAGGGCACGATCTACGGAGGCACCGTGGCCATCGGCCTGCCTATGCTGGACGCCATGCTGCCGAGAAGGACGGCAGCTCAGGCGGGTGCAGCGCCCAAACGCGTCGTTTTCTGGTTTACCGCAAACGGAACCCGTCAAGACATCTGGAGCCCGCCGGCCAACATGGATCTCACCGGGCACCCGCTCCACGCTGCGATGGCCCCCTTCTCGGAAAAGCTGCTGTTTCTCGACGGAGTCGACCAAAGCGTTGCATACGATTCGATTGGGGACGGGCACCAGACGGGCATGGCCTGTCTTCTGACCAACGCGGAGATCCTTCCCGGCACCTTGTTCTGTGAGGGCTCCTGCGATGCGGGCAACGAAAGGTACGTCGGTTGGGGCGGCGGCCAGTCGGTCGACCAGTACTTGGCGAGCGAGATCGAAAAAGACGTCGTCACGAAGTTCAAGTCGCTCGAGCTCGGCGTGCAGGTACGGAGCTCGACGGTTTGGTCGCGCATGTCCTACACGGGGCCGGACACCCCGGTGCCGCCGCGCGAAGACCCCAATCAGAACTTCACCGACTTCTTCAGCGAACTCGAGTCGGATCCATTTGCGCTCCAGCTGATCCAGCGCCGGCGGCAAAGCGTTCTCGACGCGGTGATGGAGGAGCACGCGGCCTTTCAGCAACGCCTCGGCTACGAGGACCGGCAGAAGCTCGACAGGCACCTTCAATCGATTCGCGACCTCGAGACTCGCCTCGCAGTCACCACGAATTTCGGCGAGGCCTGCGGACAGCCCGAGCTCGAGCTCCCGGGCGGCTCCTTCGAGCAAAACGACATGTACCCGGTGACGGGTAAAGCGCAGATGGACATGCTGGTGATGGCTCTGGCCTGCGACATGACGCGCGTCGCCTCGCTCCAGTGGTCGCGGTCGGTCAGCAACGTACGCTTCAACTGGGTGTCGCAAACCCTCAGTGAAGGCCACCACGGGCTTTCTCACTATGACGACGGCAATGCGAACGCACAGGCCGACCTCCGAGAGATCAACAAGTGGTACTCGGAGCAGTTCGCGTACCTGTTGGGTCAGATGGATGCGATTCAGGAAGGCGACAACACGCTCCTCGACAATACGGTCGTCGTATGGGTGAACGAGCTCGGCAAAGGCAACTCCCACACGCGCCGCGACATCCCCTTCTTGCTCGCGGGAAGCTGTCAGGGGTATTTCCGTACGGGCCGGCACATCGACTTCGGCGGCGAGCCGCACGGCAAGCTTCTCGTTTCGCTCACGCACGCCATGGGCAAACCGGTGAGCACGTTTGGCGTTCCCCAATACAGCCAGGGCCCCCTGAGCGAGCTGACCTAGCGGGAAAGACCCACGGGCCGAAACTGGCTCTGTGTTCTGATTCGATTGAAGGGGCTGTTCGCGCGAGTCGGCGCGCCGACTGGCCAATACGGATCGCGCGCACGCGCGCTGGTCGATGCCCTGCTGCTTCGAGTGGGCGCACCGACCGGCCAGTAGGGGCCCCTGTCGACCCGCTGGGCAGTCCCGTTGCGATTCACCGTACCGGTCGGCGTGCCGCTGAAGAAGAACCGGTTGAAATGGCTCCGCACGAAGATGCCGTGCGGCACGAAAAACCCACGGAAGAAGAGATACTGCTCCTGGAACACGGCCCAGCGGGGCGGCACGAAGGCGTGACCGGGGCGAGCCGCGACGTAGCGCCCTGCGACCCACTGAAAGCCGGCGGCGCCGTAGGCCCAATGACCGGCGACCCAGATGGCGCTCGGGCTCGGCGCGGTCGGACGATCGGCAGCGTCGTCGACGACGAGCGGCTCCGGGGGTGGCTCGGGGAGCGTCGCGACGGGCGGTGGTTCCTCGGTGATGACGAGTCGCTGCGCATTGATGAGCACGACCCGGCCGCGCGTGAGTGCGGGGTAGACTCCGACGGCGATGCTGGCGCCGACGGCCGTGGTTGCACGGTCCGCGCGTGGACCGTCAGCCGACGCGTGGGTCGCGCTCGCCAACATGGCCAGCGCCGCGACGAGGATCGTGGTGTGGAAGGGTCCCATGATTGCCTCGACCAGGACTCTACGCTCCCATCGGCCGAGCGTCACGCTGCGACCTCGGCAAACGGCCGAAAACTACGTGCAGGGGGGATTTCGTGGTTTGGTAGGAGCCGATTTCGATGAGCCGCGAATCGACCCATCCGCCAATGCCCGTCGCGCTGGAGCTTCCGGCGCGGGCGCCGATGGAGATGCGCCGGCGGTCCGACGACCTGGTTCCCCAGTTCACTCGCGCTCGCGATGCGCACGCATGGTGGATACGACTCGTGAACGCGATGGGTGGTGGGCTCGAGCCGGTCGGCCGCCCCGATGCGGACCTTTGGTGGGAGCGAGCTCAGCGGCTGAATCCACTTTGCGGAGAGCCAACAGCCGAGGCACGGGAAGCTCTCGCTGCCTTCACCCGATCGTTGAACGAAGACGCCGCTCTCAACTTCGTCGGTAAGCTGGCGGCCTGGCTCGACTGCACGCGGATGGCCGGAACGCACCTTCGCGTCGAGCAGGCGCTTCGTGAGAACGCGGCGATCGAGAAGACCGAGCTCCCAACGCCCTTTTTCGTGCTCGGACTCTTTCGCAGCGGAACGACGATTCTGCATCGGCTGCTGGGCGAGGACCCTGCAAACCGGACTCTGCCGCACTGGGAGAGCTTCGATCCCACGCCGTGGCCCGAAGGACCGCAGCGCGCGCAGAGGACGCTCTCCCGGTTTCTCCGGCTTGCAGACCTGATCTCGCCCAACATCAAGGCTATCCACCCGATGGATGCGTACCAAACGGACGAGTGCAGAGGTATGTTCACCAACGTGTTTAGAACGCCGCAGCTGAACGTTCAGTACCGCGTTCCGGGCTACGTCGAGTGGCTGTTCGACCAGGATGCGGCAATCGCCTACCGGCAGCACAAGCAGCAACTTCAGCTCGCGTACCACCAGAGACCGCACGGCGAAAGGCTCGTTCTGAAGGATCCGACACATACGTTCTTCGTCGATGAGATCCTCGAGGTGCATCCGGACGCACGCTTTCTCTTCATTCACCGGGATCCCGCAGAGACGCTCAGCTCGATCTGCAGCCTGCATGCCTATGCTCGCTCGGTATTCAGCACCGACGTCGAATCACGCGCAATTGGAACGGAGCTGTCGGGAAGCTACATGATGCAGCGGCTCGAGGATGCGGTCCGGAACGTGGACCGGCTGCCTCGGGGCCGGGTCGCGCACGTGCGGGCCCCGGACCTCGGGCGGGATGCGGTCGGCACGATTGCGGAGGCGTACCGGGCGCTCGGCCTGCAGCTCGGCGAGAAGGCCGCGGCCTCGATGGGCGAGTACATGAGCCACAGGCGGCAGAGCAAGGGGCCACGACACGTTCATGCGGCCGAGGGCTTCGGGCTCGACCCCAACGAGATTCGCGAGCGCTTCTCGAGCTACTGCCAACGCTTCGATCTATGAAGTCGGGGCGGGTCCGCTCTGGTGAACGCGCTGCAAGCGTCCCAGCGTTTCCAAGTCGTCGATGATCTGACGGAGATGCTCGGCGAAGGCCTTGCGTCGCTCGCGAACGTCGCGGCCAGTGCCCGAGAGCAGGCCCTTGTTGTCGGCCAACTTGAGCGCGGTGCGAAAGAGCTCGAGGGTGACGGACTCGGCGCTATGTAGATTCGCCTGGAGGACCTGCTGCTGCCCATAGCCGAGACAGCGTTCGAGCAGCATGTCCTGATCGACCGCGCGATCGTGAGGCCAGCGCGCGAGCTGGTCGGCGACGACGCGATACGAATCGAAGAAGGGACGCAAAATGATGTGCGCGAGGTGAGGTTTGGAGCGCTCGAACCAGAGGTCGATCTGCGCGCGGGTCACGATCGGCTCGCGAACCTTCCGGCCTTCCCACTTGGGGTCGATGAGCGCCACTTCCGCGATCATCTCCTCGGCAAACTCGGCGCGTGTGGAAAAGAAGAAGTCGAACTTGAGCAACTGCCGCAGGCTGAGCGCGTGGTTCCAAATCGACTCGCGGAGGTCGCCCGTCGCGTGCTCGCGCGCCATGAACATGGCGAGCTCGGCAATCGCGCGATTCACCAACAGGTGAATGAGAGTATTGCGGTAAAAGGCTGCGATCAGGTGCTGATCGGGCGCGATGTGCCAGACGGTTTGGTCGCCGCCCGTGAACCTCTTCAGCACCCCGGCATCCGCAAGCTGGTCGAGGGTGCTCCGAACCCAGCCCGCGTCCTGGAGCTCCGAGCCGATGGTGTGCGGCGCCGTGGGATGACTCGTCAGGTACGTGAGAATGGGCGAGATCGCCTCGATGGTCTCGTCGAGGGTGAGTGCACGCTCGGCGCCGAGAAGAGCCAGCGTCACGACGGCGGTCGGAATGGCAGGCGTCGCCCGATTGATTCGATGGCACACCTCCAGTGCCAACCTCTCCACCTCCTGGCCCTTGGCCCTCGGGTCCCGGTCGAGCTCTCCGATTCGTTTGCGCATCTCGATCGGTTCCCCGAAGTCGATGCGCACGGTGCTCATGCGGTCGGGCTGCATTCGGGCAAAGCGAAGAAGCCAGCCGATGCCCTCCGGCTTCTTGCTCCCGCCACGCGCCTCGGCGGTCATCGCCGCAACCTCGGCGAGCTGCTCGTACACGACCGAGACCGGGACGATCATCGGATCTGGGCCCTCGCTGTTTCGCACGGCATCTACGACGTATCGAAGCGCACCGTATCGCGGCGGCCGAAGCTTTCCTGTTCGTGAGCGGCCACCCTCGATCGACCAGGTCAGGTTCTGACCCGTAGATACGAGGTAACCGAGATAGGTCCTGAGCGCGAACCGATAGACCGGATCGTCGTGGGTGCTTCGGCGTATGTACAGCACGCCGGCTCGTCTCAGGATGGGGCCGATGGGCCAGAAGTCGAGGTTGTCCCCGCCGAGGACGAACGCGGGCCGAATGCCCGCATCCTGTGCGACTTGCTCGAGATAAAACATGTCGAGGTACGACCGATGGGACGGAAGCCACACGATCGCGTGCTCCGCGTCGAGCTCGCGCATGCGGTTGATGCCCGCGTGGTCGACGTCCACGCGATACCGCCGCGAGAATAGCGAACCCATTCCTTTGTACGCGGCAACCGCGACCGGATCGTGCCGGGCGATCATCTCGGTGAAGGCGCGCTCCGCGAGGCGCTCCACCTCGGCCCGTGACTTCCCAACCTCCGTGGCCAGTGGGCCCAGGCCCTCCTGGAACCGTTCGGTGCGAAGGATGTCTCGAACGATTTCGTCCATGGCTAGTCAGCCTCCTTCGATACGCCGAGGATGTCGACGTACTGCGCCCGAACGTGCTCGATTTCACGGTCGAGCGTGTCCAAGGTCCACGAAGACGTGTCGACCGCGGGCAGTACCTTTGCCTCGACGACCGCCGGACGGACGACGGCCGCTCCTTTGGGGAGCGCATCGAGCACGTTGCGGAAGACGATTGGAACGATCGGAACACCGGCTTGCATGGCCAACCGAAACGCGCCTTTCTTGAACGGTCCGACGGTCGGGGTCGTCGACCGCGTGCCCTCGGGAGCGATGATGAGCGAGCGGCCTTGTCGCAGCGCCTCGACGGCCGGGCCGAGCGCTTGAATCGCCTTCTCGGTATTCGAGCGGTCGACGAATACTACGCCTGCGGCCTGAAAAAGCGGACCGAAAACCGGATTGTGGCGGAGCTCTTGCTTCGCGATTCCCGTGAAGTCCCGCCGAAGCATCTTCAGGAGCAGAATCAGCTCGAGCCCGCTTTGATGGTTGAAGATGAAGACCGCGGGGCGATGGGCCCACAGGTTCTCCTCGCCCTCGACCCGGAGGTCGATGCCGGCCGCCGACGCCGCGATGTCACCCCAGACCGAGCCCATCACGTTGAAGGCCTCTCTCTGGGAGCGGTTGAGTAGCCCCGCCGCGAGCCCAAAAACTACAGAGGGAGCCAGCGCGCCCCAAATGAGGCCCGTGCGGATGACATCGCCGGTCGTGGGCCTGCCGCGACTCGTGAAGCGGCGAACCGGCCACTGCCGCTCTTTGGCGATTTGAGCGAGCCTGCGGGTGGGGTTGAGCGGTCGCGGGCGCCCGACGATCTCGAACAGCGGCAGATCTTCGTGGCTATCGGAGTAGAAGTAGCTTTGGTCGAGATCGAGATCGTACTTGGCGGACAGGCTCCTCGCGGCGTCGGCTTTGCCCTCGCCATAGCAGGTCGGCCGAACGACCCCGCCGGTCAGCACCCCGTCTTCGACGGCAAGCCGGGTGTAGAGCAGATGCTCGATTCCGAGCTCCTTGGCGACGGGTTCGGCCTGATATCGAGTGGCCGATGTGATGATTGCCACCGTATGACCCATGTCCTGGTGGGCTTTGACGATCGCGCGCGACTCTGGATAGATCTCCGTGGCGAGGTACTTCTCGAAGGCGTGCTGGCCTGCTTCTTCGAGGACGCTTTCTTTCATGCCCCGGTAGACGGCGGCGGTAGCGGTGACGAACGACGAAAAGCCCGTTCGTCCGAGCGCAAATGAAAGGGTAGCTCGAGCGGAGTCGAGCAGATCGCTGGGAGTTAGGCGCCCCTCGACGAGCTGGTCGCGGGTAAACGCGGTTGCCGAAAAACCGGCAAACAACGTCTGATCGAGATCGAACAAGGCGCCCACGCGCGGTCCCCGGGGCCCGGTGCGGATCTCTTCGGTGAGCTGCTCGTGCAGAGTCATGCGGGGCCGCCGAGCATACCCCAAGTCGCAAGGGATTGGACCCCTAGACCCCGAATCGGTTTCCGAGTGGCATTCAATCCTTCTGAGCGAGGGCGCGTCGTGCGCCCTCGACTTCGGGGCCCTCGGCCAGCGCGGGGTGTAGGAGCCATTCGGCGGGAAGCTCGATCGGCATGTCGAGGAGCTGCTGCGCATACGCCTTGCCTTGGGGGTCGAAGCGAAGCGACGAGATCCCGCCGCCCCCGAGCGCATTACGTAAGACGAAGTTGAACGCATGGATGCCCGGCACCTCGTAGCGGGTTACGGGTCCGTCGATTCGATGAGCGAGCCACTCGGCGACCCGCGCGGCCGTGAGCCGCTCGCGAAGGATCGGTACGAAATCGGAGTGCCGTGCGCGCACTCCAACGTTGGCGTCGGCGCCCTTGTCGCCGCTCCGGGCGTGCGCGATGGCGATGAGCGGTAGCTCGATCGCGTCACCGATCGAAATCGGCTCTGCCGGGGGCTCCGGTCTCCGGGTCTCTGGGCTCGACGTGGGCGGTGCGGGCTCGCTGTATTCGAGGATGGCGTCGTCCAGATGAATCGTCGGCCGACACAAATCCCGCGGCACGAGGTAGCTATGCAGTCGAACGAGGGGCGTCGGCTTCGGAAGTCCCCGGCCCCCGGCGGTTAGACCGGGCACCGTCATGCCGAAGGAGCCGAGCTCTCGGACGATCGCGGATAGCGCCGCCTGCGAGTCGTGGTGCAGCGCGATCTTCACGACGACCTCGCGAGTTTCTCGCGCGCGTGAGTGCGGACCGTACGTGCTCTCTGCCCCAAGTATCTCGATGTCGACGTCGCGGAGGGAGCCGAAGCCGTCGCGCTCGAGCAGGCGTTCCGCACGCCGAATGAAATCGGCTCCGAAGCGCTTGGCCTTTCGGCTCGCGTCGCGTCCACCGATGAACACCAGACCGACGACCTTGTATCCGTCGACGACCTGCGCGCACGCCTTGAGCGTCGGCGGCGGCGGCGCGCCCCGGGCGCCCGTGACTTCGACGCGGTCCATGCCGACCTGCGTGAGGCCGACGAAGCGCCAGTCGCAGGAGACATCCGGCAGCAAGTAGCGCGAGGGGTCTCCGATTTCATAGAGAAGCTGCTCGGAGACGGTCCTGAGATCGACGAGGCCGCCCGTTTCCTCGGGCTTCGTCAGCACGAACGAGCCGTCGGCGCGGCATTCGGCGAGCGGGTAGCCGAGGTCGTCCCACATCGGCACGTCTTCCCAGTCCGTCAGCAGGCCGCCGGTCGACTGGGGTCCGCATTCGAGAAGGTGTCCCGCGAGGCTGCCCTGCGACAGCGCGTCGAGATCGTCTTGCTCCCAGCCGAACTCGTGAATCAGCGGTCCGAGCGCAAGAGCCGAGTCGACGCACCGACCCGTGATCACGATGTCGGCGCCGGCGTCGAGCGCCGAAGCGATCGGACGCGCTCCGAGATACGCATTGAAGCTGAGCGGCGTCGCGGCGAGAGGGGCGCCATCGGTCAGCTCGCGGAGGCCGAGGCCCCGTAGCTCTTCCAGGCGGCCGACGAGGTTGTCTCCCTCGATCCACGCAATGCGGACCTGAAGGTCGGCTTTTGAGGCAATGTTTCGCAGGAGCCTGGCCGCGGCCTTTGGGTTGACGCCGCCTGCATTCGTGACGACGCGCGCTCCCTGCTCGACGATGCGCGGCAGGCTGTGCCCGATCATGGCGATGACGTCCGTTGCGTAGCCGAGCGATGGATCCGCGAGTCGCGCGCGCGTGAGAATACCCATCGTGATCTCGGCGAGCGCCTCGAACAGGATGTAGTCGCACCGGCCCGAATCGAGAAGCTGTGGCGCCGCAAATGACGTATCGCCCCATGCGCCGGCAGCGCCCCCGAGTACCACCACGCGCGGATCTTTCCGAGTCATGTCAGCCGTACAGTGTGGGCGAATGCGTCAGGCGCCGCTTCATGGCGCGAGACTAACCGAGTTGTAGCAAAATGGGGGTAGACGGTCGCCGCTAAACATCGATAATGCGAGCCACGTGTATACGAAGCGCGGCTATTCCATGAAGGATTTGGCGCTGTGGACCCGTCGCGAGACGGTTTTGCTGACGCTGATCGCATTGATCCCAGTCATCGCCTACGACGTGTTCGATCAGAAGTGGTTGCACCTTCCCTGGCTTCCGATCGCCGTCGTTGGTACGGCGGTTGCGTTCATCATCAGCTTTCAAAACAACGTTTCGTACGATCGTGTGTGGGAGGCACGAAAGATTTGGGGAGGCGTCGTCAACGCGTCCCGGGCCTGGGGCTATGCGGTCAAGGACTTCGTGACGGGCGACTTCAGCGACGAGCAGGTGACGGAATCCGAGCTAGCGAGCATCCACGCGGAGCTCATCTGTCGTCATGTGGCGTGGCTGACCGCCCTCCGCCATGCGATGCGACAGCCCCGCCCATGGGAGCACTCGCTTCAGCACCCGACCAACAGGGAATGGGCCGAGATGATCGGGGTGCGCGAGCACCGGCATACTCTCGAGGACGAGCTGACCGGTGACATGCCTCCCGGCGAGCTCGCGTACGTGCTCTCCAAGACCAACAAGCCAACGCAGATTCTGGGGCTGCAATCGAAACGGCTTCGCGAGCTGCGGAGCCGGAGCCTGATCGAGGATTTTCGGCACATGGCAATGCAGGACATCCTCGACGAGCTCGTCGCGCTTCAAGGGAAGTCCGAGCGAATCAAGAACTTTCCCTACCCTCGTCAGTACGCGACGCTCAACTCGACGTTCATGTGGATCTTCGTCCTCCTCCTGCCGTTCGGCGTGATGTTCGAGTTCGACAAGATCGGCAGCCAGCTGACGGAGAACTATCCGCTCGCTGGGGACCACTTCGTTTGGCTCAGCATTCCCTTCAGTGTGATGGTCATGTGGGTTTTCAACACGATGGAGAGAATCGGACGCGTCAGCGAGAATCCATTCGAGGGAACCCCGAACGACGTCCCGATCACCACGATTTCGCGCGGCATCGAGATCGACCTGCGCGAGATGATCGACCAGGATCCCGGCACGATCCCCCCACCGATCGAGCCCCAGTACGACACGCAAACGTAGAGAGGTAATTCATGTCGGATGAACGTCCCGCAAATCTCAGTGCAACGGAGGCCCTACAGGAGCTCACCAGGGGAAACCGAAGATTCGTCGAGGGGGTCGCAGAGCATCCGCACGGGGATGCGGAGCGGCGAATCGAGCTGGCGAAAGGCCAAAGGCCCTTTGCAACCATCATCACCTGCGCGGACAGCCGAGTTCCCGTAGAGCTCGTGTTCGATCAAGGCCTTGGGGACGTGTTCGTCATCCGAGTGGCCGGCAACATCGCCGATGATGCGATCTTGGGAAGTGTCGAGTACGCCTCGCTTCACCTCGGCGTCAACCTGGTGGTTGTGATGGGCCATCGGAGCTGCGGAGCCGTCGGCGCGGCAGTCGACTACTTGGATGCAGGCGGAACCGCCACCGGGACGCACATCGATGCTCTCATCAACGCGATTCGACCCGCGGTTCAGGCAGCGCAACGCCAGGGCAGTGAAGATCTGCCGGAGCGCAGCATACACATGAACGCCACCATGGTCGCCGACCAAATCCGGACGTCGGAGCCCGTGCTGGCGGGTCTCGCCTCGCAAGGAGTGACGATCCAACCCGCCTACTACGACCTCGAAAGTGGCGAGGTGAGCTGGCTGTAGTCTTCGCTAGGCCCCCGCGTCGAAACGCTGAGCCGCCTGCATGCCGTCCTCGACGCGAACGCGGCTCAGGAGAAACCCGCCGACGAGGAACAGGATCGAGAGCGAGATGATGCCGTCGCGCTCGGTTGCGCCTGGAATTAGCTTCGGCGTAAACGCGATCAGCACCGGCCCGAAGATGGTGGCGAACTTGCCGACCATGTTGAAGAAGCCGAAGAACTCTGCGGTCTTCGACGGCGGCACCAGACGCGCATAGAGCGAGCGAGAGAGGCTCTGGACGCCCCCTTGCACCAAGCCGATCGCGACGGCCAACACGTAGAAATCGCCTTCGTCCGTGAGAAAGCGCCACGCATACACGAGCGCTGCTAGATAGACGGCGATGCCGATGAGGATCGCGGGACGGGGTCCGATGCGCTGGCCGAGCGCGCCGAAGGCAAGCGCTGCGGGAAATGCCACGAACTGCGTGAGGAGAAGAGCGGTGATCAGCGCAGCCTGATCGAGACCGAGAATCCGATCGCCGAAGAACACAGCGGTCTTGATCACCGTGTTCACTCCATCGATGTAAATCCAGTACGAGACGAGGAAGAGGAGCAGCACCTTGAAGCCGCGAATCTCTTTGAGCGTCTGACCGAGCTGAGCGAGACCCTGTCGAATCGCCGCGAGGGGCTTGGCCGGGTCCTTGGTAGGCGTCTCCTCTACCCAAACCAGCAGCGGGACCGTGAAAACCGCCCACCACGCGGAGACGCTGAGAAAGGAGGCCTTGACCGCGGCCCCCGCATCGGCGAGCCCGAACCACTCGGGCTTTTGCGCCATCAGCACGTTGACCAAGAAGAGAAGCCCACCACCGATGTACCCCATGGAGTAGCCAAGCGCGGATACGATGTCGAGCTCGTGCTTCTCGGCAACGTCGACGAGCATCGAGTCGTAGAACACGTTGGCGCCTGAAAAGCCAACCGTGCCGAGACCGTAGAGCAACAGTCCCATCCACCAATGCCCGGCGTGTACCCAAGCAAGGGCCGCCGTCATCAGGATGCCGAGGCTCGCGAAGAACACGAGGAACTTCTTCCGGGTTCCGCCGCGGTCGGCGATGGCTCCGAGGATCGGCGCCGACATCGCGATCACGATGCTCGCAGCTGCCAGCGTCATGTTGAAATAGAACTGCGATTCTTCGGCGCTGATCTCCTGGGTGACCGCGCTGTAGAAGACCGGAAAAAAGCCGGCCATGACCGTCGTTGCGAAGGCCGAATTCGCCCAGTCGTAAAGCGCCCACCCGACGACAGGCCTTCGTTTGATCACCCCTCGAAGGGAGGCGGGTTCCCCCATGTGAGGAACTTAGCGGATTTCGGGCTCAAGCGCCCTCTAGCCAATGAGGCGTGCGAGCCCCAGAAACGGCAGGCAGTGGGAAGGCCAAGTGGAAAGGAAGCGCCGTGAGTAAGCGAACCTCAGGAGTCGATGTCGCGATCCTCGGCGCCGGATCAGCCGGGTTGAGCGCGTGGCGGGCCGCGAGGAAAGAAGGTGCGTCCGTCGCGCTGATCGATCCAGGGCCGTTTGGGACGACCTGCGCCAGGGTGGGCTGCATGCCGAGCAAGCTGGTCATCGCTGCGGCCGATGCGGCGCATCACGCGCGGCACGCGTCGGACTTCGGCGTGCACTCCGAGGGGGTCCGCGTCGACGGCCGCGAGGTGATGGAGCGGGTTCAGTCGGAGCGCGATCGTTTCGTCGGGTTCGTGTTGAAGGTGGTCGAGGAGGCGCAAGAGGCGGGCGAGCTG
>JAHELW010000286.1:20050-44180 GCA_024643985.1 Myxococcales bacterium
GACGGCTCGCGTTGGCCGACGGAAGCGAGCTGCGCTTCGAGCGCTTGGTCGTCGCTACCGGTAGCGCACCCTTCATCCCGCCCCCCTTTGCGGGCATCGAGCACGCGCTCATCACCAACGACACTTTCTTCGACCTCGAAGACCTTCCGAACAGTGTGTTCGTCGCGGGTCTCGGCGCCATCGGGCTGGAGCTCGGCCAAGCCCTTCACAGGCTCGACGTGCGCACGACGCTCGTCGGCATCGGCAACCAGCTCGGGCCGCTCGGGGACCCGGTCATTCTGAGGCAGGCCGGGGAGACTCTTTCGGGTGAGCTCGACATCCACCCGACCTATCAGCTCGGCTCGATCGAGCCGGAAGGACAAGGGGTCCGCGTGCGGTTCGTCGACAGCCTGGGCCGCGAGCGTGACGAGGCTTATGACAGAGTCCTCGTTGCGGCGGGGCGGAGATCGAACCTCGGAGCGCTCGGGTTGGAAACGCTCGGCATCCAACCGGACGAGCGCGGCCGCTACGAGATCGACCCCAATACGCTCCAGCTGGGCAACACGCCCGTATTCGTTGCGGGCGACGTGAACGAGCTTCATCCCGTGCTCCACGAAGCGGCCGACGACGGACGGATCGCCGGGCGGAACGCGGCCAGCTACCCAAAGGTACGTGCCGCTTGGCGCCGCACTCCGCTCAGCATCGTTTTCAGCGACCCGCAAATCGGAATCGTGGGAGGCGGGTACGCTGCGCTTCAGGACTGCGAGGCCGTGGCGGGTGAGGTGAGCTTCGACGACCAGGGCCGTGCGCGCGTGCAAGCAGTGAACGCCGGCAAGGCGCGCATCTATGCGGAGAAGCAAACGGGACGGCTGATCGGCGCCGAGCTCTTTGGACCGCGAGTCGAGCACCTGTCGCACCTCCTGGCGTGGGCCGTGCAGTCCGATCTGACCGTGGCGCAAGCTCTCGACATGCCCTTCTATCATCCGGTGGTCGAAGAAGGCATTCGCACTGCGCTGCGCGATCTGGATGTAAATCTGCGTCACGGAGATCCGATCAAGTGTCGAGTCACCGAGATGGGCGTGGGCTGCTAGAACACGAAGCAGCCGACCAAGCCCTAGCGCATGGAGAGACGAGCGCCCTCCTCGAGCGCGCGGTGCAGCCAGACGCTCACGAGCGCGGCGCGAAGCGACCAAGCGATTGTGCGCACCCAGTTGCTGTTGCAGAGGAAACGCCATGCGGTTTCGTCGAAGCCGCTGCCGAGCCGCGTGTGCATCGGAACTTGAAGAAAGGCGGTCGAAGCCCACACGAGCGCGACGAGACCGAACCCAACCCAGACCTCCCACGTGTGCATGTACCGTGCGGGGCGCCAGACGAGAGCAAGCGCGGAGAGCGCCTCGACGATCATCAGCGGCGCCACGATGAACGTGATGCGGGTGGAATGAAACGCGTGAAAGTCGGCGAAGCGCGCAGCGTCGACCCGCGCAAACGACGGATATTGGATCAGCTGCACGAACCAGATGACCGCGGTCATCGCCCAGGTCGTGGTGACTTGGAGGAGGAGCAGCATGGGCCTCGCGCAGGGTAGCGCGTCGGGGGGCGAGGGGTGGGTTTTCGCGGTGTGGGTTGTAAGTCGTTGAGAAGAGGTTGGTTTTTGGGGGGGAGAATGTCCCTCTTTTAGTTTACATTTTGTTTACTCTGGGGGTTTACAGATTGTATACTAGCGGGATGGCGCACGCGAGCGAGCTTCCCTACGACCAAAGGCCCGCAAATCGGGACCTCAAACACCTCGAAGGCGAGTACGGCCTGCCGTTTGTGGGCAAGACGCTCGACATGTTTCGCGACCCGCAGGGGCTCTTTGAGCATTACTACGAGAAATACGGACCCGTGAGTCGCATCTCGATCACGGGCAACAAGTGCGTGCTCCTTCTCCATCCCGACCACGTGCAGCGCGTGCTGATGGATCGGGAAAAGAACTTCTCGATCAAGATGGGCTGGCAGTCGGTCATGGCCGACTTCTTTCAGGGTGGGCTCGTCATGCGCGACTACGACGAGCACCGCGTGCATCGCGGCATCATGAACAGCGCCTTCAAGCCGCAGGCGATGCGTTCGTACGCGGATCGCGTCCAACGCATCGTCGAGCGATCGGTCGAGCGCTGGTCGGTTCAAGACAGCATCTTGTTCTACGACGAGATGAAGCGGCTGCTTCTCGAAATCGCGTTCGACGTGTTCTGCTGGGTCGACGATTCGGAAAACGTCGTTCCGGAGATCAGCAAGGCGTTCACCGACATGATGGAGGGCGCACTCGGGATCGTGCGCCTCGACATGCCCGGGTTCCTCTACCACCGCGGGCTCGAGGGACGTCGATTTTTGAAGCGCTTCTTCATGGACCTGATCGAGAAGAAACGCCGATCGAGCGACGAAGACGTCTTTGCACACTTTTGCAAAGAGAAGACCGAGACCGGCGAATACTACGACGACGAGGACATCGCCGATCACATGGTTTTCTTGATGCTGGCCGCACACGACACGACCACGAGCGCTTCGACGATGGCGGCCTATCACCTCTCCAACGACTGGGATCTTCAGTCGAAGCTCGCAGACGAGGTCGCCGAGTGGCCCGAAGAGCTCGGCTTCGACCACGTGTTCCACCAGACCAACGAGCTGATCTGCGTCTTTTACGAGACCATTCGAATGCATCCACCCGTACCGCTCTTTCTTCGGAGAACGATTCGCGAGTGTCGGTTTGGAGACGTCGAGGTGCCAGCGGACACGATGGTCTGCGTGCCGGGCACGTACATTCATCGCCTTCCGGACTGGTGGAGCCACCCCAACACCTTCGACCCGGTGCGCTTTTCCGACGAGGTCAGCGAGCACCGCAAGCACAACTTCATGTGGATTCCGTTTGGCGGGGGCGCCCACAAGTGCATCGGCATGCATTTCGCGCGCATGCTCTTTTTGCTCACGTTCAGAGAGCTCCTCAGCAAACACCAGATCGAGTACGCGAAGCCAGACTACTACCCGGCGAAGCTCCAGCACTTCCCGTTCACGCGACCTCTCGACTCCTTGCCGGTGCGCCTGACGGCGCGCGGCTAGGGCGCGATGGCCCGAGCTACCAACCCACGTCGCAGCTGTGCGTCCCGGCTATCCGACCGTCGCCTTCGCGCAGTGGAAAGCTTCGGCAAGCCCCGACTGAGCCTTGCATTCAATCCCACGGATCCGCATGAGCCCGTCGAACGTGTCGCGGGTGAACCAAGACTTGCTTCTCTGCGTTCCGAAGTGCTCGATTAGGAGATCGACCTTTTTCTTTGCCGCCTCTGCCGAGACCGGGAAGTAGACGTTGGGTGCATCGAGACCGCCATCGTACTTGGGGATCTCGTACTCGAGCATGAGGTGGTTTCGAAACGTCTGGAGCGTGAGCTCGCCGATGAACCTGTGGTCCTGGTGAAGATCCTTGCGGTAGTGGGTCAGGATCAAGTCGGGGTGGTGTCGAGCGCCGAGCTCTGCAAAGAATTCCTTCACCGCTGCCCCCGTATACGGGAGGTAGCCGTCCCGAAACGACTCCACGGTGACCGAGGAGCTGCCACTCCCCTCGAGAAACGAGGCGGCGCTCGATTCCGCTTCAGCCCGGCGCTCCGGGTCGGAGCACAGCACGACCCAAACGATCGAAAGCCCGGGGTAGCGCTGAATCAGGTCCAGAATCGTCGCTCCACAACCGATCTCGACGTCGTCGGAGTGCGCGCCGAGGCACAACACCCGACCGCCATCGGCCAGTTGCGAGAGCGCGAGCTTCAACGCCAGACCTCCCACGGCGTGTTGCCTTCGTCGTTCATCTGGTCGAAGCTCTTCTTGTCTTTGTAGGTGTCCATCGCCTTCCAGAAGCCACGGTACTGGTATGCAGCGAGCTTGCCCTCTGCGACGAGTCGCCGAAACGGCTCTTCGACGAGCTCTTCACCTGGCTTCATGTAGTCGAAAACCTCCCGTCGGAGCACCATGTAGCCACCATTGATCCAGAGGTCCGTGTTCGACATCGGAAGGATTTCTTTCACCATGCCATCGTTCCCGAGGCGGATCGTGTGGAAGCTCTGCTGCGTGGGCTGAACCGCCACGAATCCGGCGATCGCGTCGGTCTTCAAGAACTTCTCGATGTGGTCGTCGAGCGGCAGATCCGCGAGCTGGTCTCCGTAGCTTGCGAGAAATACCTCATCGTCGGCGACGTAATCTCGAACGGCCATCAGTCGGCCACCGATATTGGTCAGCATACCCGTGTCCACGAGCTGGATGCGCCAGTCGGCCAAGTCGCTCTCGGAAGGGGTCAGCATGCCGCCCGGATCGATCGTGACGTTTTCCGAAACGTAGGGATCGTAGTTCAGGAAGTAGTCCTTGATCATGTCACCGCGGTAGCCGAGGCAGAGAATGAACTCCTTGTGCCCGAAGTGCGCGTAGTACTTCATGAGGTGCCAAAGGATCGGGCGATACCCGATGGTGACGAGCGGCTTTGGAACGGTGTCCGAGTGCTCGCGAAGGCGCGTGCCGTAACCGCCGCAAAATATGACTACTTTCATCTCTCGAGCTCCCTACTCTCCCAGTGTCTCAGGGTCGGCGCGCTCCTCCAAGAGTCCGGCCCCCACGAGGTCGTCGGCCGCGGCTCGGACGACGTCGAAGCCGATGCCCGATCGGGTGGAAATGTCCAAGAGCGAGTGCCTCGAGTCCGACATGTTGAGCACCCACAGCATGGCATGCTCGAGTTGTTTGGGCTGAGAGCCTCCCGTCGAGCCATAGAGCCCGCGCTTGCCGAGCTGCGGCTCGCACTTGGGCTGGGTGTTTTGGTAAACCACATTCCCTTCCAGAAGCTGAACGATGCGCTCCAGCAAATGCAGCGAGTCCGCCAAATGCTCGGGGCGCACGAAGTCCAGGTTGTCCGCGGACGAATGATACTCCTCGTACTCTCCATTGGGCGTTCGCGTGAGGCGCCCCACGGGAAGATCGATGCCTGGGGACCCGAACTGCCGCTCGTCGTAGCCGTAGGGCGAGAAGTCCAGGAGCCTCGCGTCGGGCTGCGACTCGTTCAGGGCGAACTCGACGATTTGGTCGATCTCCGTCGTACCGGAGCGCGTTCGCTTGTAATGAAACGGTCCTGAATCACCGAGCAGCACACCCACGAGGCCGGCATGGATACGCTCGAGTCGGTCCTCGTTGCGGCTCAGCCACGTAATCGACCCGATAGTCCCCGGTGCCCAGACGAAGCGATAGGTGAGCTTCAGCTTCCGTTCGCGCAGCCGTCGCGCAAGCTCTGCCATGACTGCATTGCCAGCGAGGTTGTCGTTGCAGAGTGAGGGGTGGCAGACGTGGTTGAAGAACAGAACCTCGCGCGAGCTGGAACCTGGAATCACGGACTCGGCGTACGTCAGGCTCCCGTCGGTCAGGCTCGATCGGATGACCGCGCGGAACGGACCGGCTTTGAATTTCTCGAGGTCACGATCCGGAAGACAGAACCCCCAGTTTTCCTTGTAGTAGCTGGTACGGTACGGAATCCAGTCGGGGTGGTCGGGGATCGTGTGCAAATGCGGGCGGAGCTCATCCCATTCGAACGTATCGTCGATGGGGACGCTGTAGCTCATCGCGTGAAGGGAGTGATTGGCGAAGTCGACCAGGCGCCGACCATCTCGGTCCTCGATGTATGCCTCTTCGATGTTCCACTCGCGCGGCACCGTCCAATCGAACACCTGTGTGCCGGTCGGCACCTCGTAGACGTCGAGGGGTACGACCTCCCCGATACGCGCGAGGGTCTTCCGAACCCCGTTACCCGTGATGCTGCGGCAAATCGGGTAGAGCTCCTCGATGAGCCCGAACATCGCTTCGCCTACCGGCTGATTGCTCAACGGGCACCTCGAAAGCATTCGAGCGCATCGCGATCCAGATCGGGGTAGTGGGCGTCGCGCTCGTTCAGCGCGGTCGGTTTCATCGGCCACTCGATGCCCAACGCAGGGTCATCCCATCGCAATCCCCCCGATAGGCCAGGCTGATAGCGGTCGGTCATCTGATACCAGACCTCGGCATCGTCCTCGAGCGTCTGGAACCCGTGGGCAAACCCCGGAGGAACGTAGAGCGCGAGGCGATTGGTCGAGGTGAGCTCGACGCCGAGGTGCCGAAGAAAAGTCGGTGAATCCGGTCGAATGTCCACAATCGCGTCGAAGATGCGGCCTTTGACGCATCGTACCACCTTGCCCTCACGACTGGGTGGGCGCTGATAGTGCATGCCGCGCATGGTTCCCCGAAGCCGCGTGCATGAGAGGTTGCTCTGCACGATCTCGTTCGGAAGCCCAGCCTCGGCGAACTCGTCCGAGCACCAGGTGCGCGCAAAGAAACCTCGCTCGTCTGCGTGCGGCTCGGGCTCGATCAGGAATGCGCCGGGAAGATCTTGAGCCCGAAAGATCATGGCGTGGTCCAGAAGAGCTCGTCGTCGATCTGATGCGTTTCCATCAGGTACCGCAGTTGCTTGAGACGCGTGAAGGCACGGAACTCGAAGGTCTCTTCGGGCATTTGGATCCGGGTGAACACATCGTAGAGCTGCTTGGCGCCCGAGAGGGCGGACCACTTGCACTCGAAACCCGGTAAACGCTCGTGAATCTTGTCGAAGGTGACTCGATAGCTCCGGTTGTCGCCGCCCGAATCACCGAAAGTCAGCTCGCAGCCGGTAAAGACCTCTCCGACGATCTCCGCTATCTCTCTCACCCGGTAGTTGTCGCTGTTCTGACCCACGTTGAACTTCTGGTCGTGAATCGCCTCGATGGGCGCTTCCAGCGCGCATCGAACTGCATGGCAAATGTCCAACACGTGAACCAGCGGACGCCAGGGCGTGCCGTCGCTGGTCATCGCGATCTTCTTCGACACCCAGGCATGCCCGGCGAGATTGTTGAGCACGATGTCGAATCGCATTCGAGGTGATGCGCCGTACGCCGTCGCGTTTCGCAGGAAGACCGGCGAAAAGCTCTCGTCGGCCATCGCGCCTACGTCGCGCTCCACTTTGACTTTGCACTCGGCGTAGGCGGTCTGCGGATTCACCGGGGCTGTCTCATCGAGGAAATCTCCAGAACCCGCGCCGTACACGCTGCACGACGACGTGTAGATGAAGCGTGGAATCCCGGCGGCTTTTGCGAGCTTCGCAAGCCGAACCGAGCCGAGATGATTGATCTCACGGGTGATCTGCGGGACGGTATCGCCAAGCGGATCGTTCGAAAGCTCTGCAAGGTGAATGACCGCCTCCATCCCCTCGAGGTCGGCTGCAGTCACTCGGCGCAAGTCCTTGCAAAGTGCCCTGGGTCTTTCGGGCCAATGCGAGGGGTCGCTGTAGAGCCAGCCATCGCGATAGAAGCCGGTGTCGAGCCCCACCACCTCGTGACCGGCGTCGGTGAGAACCGGCGCGAGGAGCGAGCCTATGTAGCCGTCGGTCCCCGTGAGTAAAACGCGCATGTTACAGAACCTCGACTCTGGGAATGGGTACGACGAAACGTCCGCCCCACTCCGCGATATAGGCATGTTGGCTGGAGATCTCGTCCTTGAGATTCCAGGGGAGGATCAAAACGTAATCCGGTTTGGTTTCGCGAATCTTTTCAGGTGGGAAGATCGGAATGTGCGTCCCAGGCGTGTAGTGCCCTTGCTTGAGCGGATTACGATCAACCGTATAGCGCAAGAAGTCCTCGCGGATCCCACAGTAGTTGAGCAAGGTAATGCCCTTGCCGGGCGCGCCGTAACCCACGACCTGCTTCCCCTCTCGGTGAGCTTTGATGAGGAAGTCGAGCAGCGCTCGCTTGGTCTCTTTGACTTGCTCAGTGAAGCTGGCGTAAGTCTCGAGGCGATCGAGACCGGCTTCGAATTCCTCGGCGCGAAGTCCTTCGACCGCAGCGCTCACCGGCTTCGTCAGGTCCGCGGTATGACGTGCGTAGATTCGAATCGAGCCGCCGTGAGTTGGAAGCTCGTCGACGTCGTAGAGCGTGAGCCCGTGAGCAGCGAAGATCTTCTCGACCACGAAGAACGCCAGGTATGAGAAGTGCTCGTGATAGATCGTGTCGAACTGGTTGAGCTGCATCAGCCGAAGCAAGTGCGGGAACTCCATCGTGACGGTGCCCTGCTCCGACAGTAGCTCCTTCAGCCCTTGTACGAAGTCGTGAATGTTCGGCACGTGAGCCAATACGTTGTTGCCGAGAATCAGGTCTGCCTTGCGCCGCTCCTTGGCGATTCGCTTTGCCGACTCCTCGCCGAAGAAACAGACTTCACTCTCGACGCCCTTCTGTTTCGCGATCTCAGCGACATTGGCAGCCGGCTCTACGCCGAGGCACGGAATTCCCTTTGCGACGAAATGCTGCAGCAGGTAGCCATCGTTGCTTGCAATTTCGACGACTTGCGACTCGCGGCCGAGCCCCAAACGGTCGCTGATCATCTCGACGTATTTTCGGGCGTGCTCGACCCAAGAGTCGGAATAAGAGGAAAGGTACGGATACTCGTCGCTGAAGATCTCGTCCGGCGGCACGATCTCCTCGACCTGCACCAGGAAGCACCCGCCACAGACGTACGCGTGTAGCGGATAGAAGGGCTCCATCTTGTTCGCCTGGTCCTCGCTGATTACAGTCTGGCACAGGGGCGACATACCCAAGTCGACGAACGTGGACTGAAGCGGCGCGTCGCAAAACCGGCACCGCGCGCCTGAAACGGCCATAGGCGTACCAGCTTAATCCCGGCCGGCGGCGGATGCCACATTTTCAAAGCGTAGTCCAAATCACCCCCCTGCAGCCCGGAATCCACGCGCTTGCTCGACCCCGGCAGCCATGCCATCGAGACTGGGGCATGGGGAACGGTACGGACGATCGTGGGTCTGCAACCGGACCACTGCTGGCCGCGGCTCTGCTGATTGCAGAATACGTCGTGGCTCTTTTCGTGTTCGATTCCGACCGGCTGCCGATCCCGGACGACGCAAACCCATTCCACCTCCTCGGAGGATCGATGAGGCTGGTGATCGTGGTGACGACGGCGACGTTTCTCACGGCAAGCATGCCCTCGAAGTCAGAGCTTGCCGAGATCCGCTCGGCGTTTGGACGGAAGCGGCGCACCTGGCCGCTTTTTGCCGCTCACCTCTCGACGTACGCAGCCGCGCTGGGAATCACGATCTTCGTATTCAACACCGGCCTCGAGCTCCAGCATCCGTGGTTGTGGGTCGCCTCGTGGGCGGTATCGGCTTTAGCTTCCTTCATCTTCTTGGTCGCAGCTGTCGTTCCCAGAGCAGCGATTCGTCCGCTTGCAAAGCCCGCCGCCCGCGCACTCACGTTGGGCCTGCTGGTCGGCGTGGTCGCACTGCTGGCCGGCTCTGCGACTTCACTGCTCTGGAAACCGATGAGCCGATGGACTCTGGAGGTTGCGGCCTTTCTTCTCGAGCTAGCGGGTCAGGACGTCATCAGCATCCCCGAGGAGCTCGTCGTCGGGACACTGGCATACGAGGTCTTCGTCGATCGTCCGTGCTCGGGGTACGAAGGCATTGGGCTCATCACCGTGATGCTCGGCTTTTATCTCTTCTTCTTCAGAAAATCGTTGCGGTTTCCGAACGCGCTTCTCTTGCTGCCGATTGGCATCGTTCTGATTTGGATCGCCAATGGCTTCCGAATCGCAGCCCTGATCATGGTGGGTACTTGGATATCGCCCGAGATCGCCGAGGGTGGCTTTCACTCCGCAGCCGGTTGGTTGCTTTTTTGCGCCATCACGCTGGGCCTGGTCGCCGTCAGCCGGCAGTCCGACTGGTTCTCAATCGACCAGGGGCGGCCGGGAGGCAGCTTACGGACCCCCGAGGGTGCGTATCTCCTCCCCCTGCTGTTCCTGATCGCCACCGCCCTGATCACCGGATTGTTCACCACGGATTTCGATTACCTGTATCCGCTTCGCGTGATTACACCATTGATCCCGCTATGGCTGTTTCGAGAGTACTATCGGGACTTCCGGTGGTCATGGTCTTGGACCGCGGTCGGTCTCGGGGTGCTGGTGTTCATCCTGTGGGTTGCCCTCGAGCCCGCCGCCGATCCGGAGAAGGCCAGCGTGATCCCCGACACGCTCGCGCAGCTGCCGCCGGCGGCAGCTGGGCTCTGGCTCGCGGCCCGTGTGCTCGGGTCGACCATCATCGTCCCGATCGCGGAGGAGCTCGCGTTCCGCGGATATCTGCTACGCCGGCTCATCGATTCCGACTTCACGAAAGTCTCCCCAACGCACTTCACCGTTGTGTCGTTTCTGATCTCATCAGTTGCCTTCGGAGCCCTTCATGGTCGCTGGCTCGCTGGCATCATCGCAGGGATGCTCTACGCAGCCGCCCAGTACCGTCGGGGCGAGATAACGGACGCGATCGTGGCGCATGCGGTCACGAACGGCTTGCTCGCCGGCTACGTGTTGATCGACGGCCAATGGGCTTTTTGGTGAGTCTGGCGCTCAGTCCGAACGGTCTATGTCGGGCACGAGGCCGCCGACGGGGTTCATGAGCCACAGGAGGCACTTCCAGTTGAGCGCCAGCTGGGCTTTCGCGCGCTCTGAGGTTCCCATCAGCGAAAGCAAGGCCAACGGCGGCACGCGCACCGCCGAGCTCAGCGCAAGCAGCCCGCGAGCAGCGATTGCCGTCGGTACGCCACTGTGTTTCCGGTGGAACAAAATGGCGCTGCGTCGACGCTCGAGATAGGTCCTCAGTCGAACCGACTTGGACGTGCCGCCGGCCTCATGCAGAAACTCGCCCACCGGAGCGTGATGAACCTGCATGCCGCATCGTCGTGCTCGCACGCACAAATCGGTTTCCTCGAAGTACATGAAGTAGTCCTCGTCGAGGCCGCCGAGCTCGTCGAGCAGATCGCGGCGAACCATCAGGGCGGCACCGCAAACGCAATCGACCTCCGCTGGCTCCTCGAACACCTTCTCGCGGTAGCGCTCGAATCTGAATGCTTTCAGCTGGGTCAGGCCCACTGCACCCAGCGCCAAGAACACGAGGGATGGGTCACGCCAGCAGCTCGCGAAGTGGCTCCGGTCGGAGTTCACGATTCGCGGCCCCAAGATCCCGACTTTCGGGTTGTCGGCCATGTACCGTGCCGACTCCTCGATTGAAGCGCGCGAGGTCTGGGCGTCGCTGTTCAGGAGCAAAACGAGTGGCTGACTCGCCACGCTGATGCCGGGATTCACGCCCCCCGCAAACCCCTTGTTTTCCGACTGAATCACGAGCTTGACCTCGGGAAACTCCCGACGGATCGCCTCCGCGCTGCCATCGCGACTGTCGTTGTCGACGACGATCAGCTCCAGCTCGTGCTGGGACCGTCCATCCGGGTCCGAGAGGCTTCCCAGGAGGCGCAACACCATGTCCCGAGTGTTCCAGTTGACGATGATGACACTTACGCCTGGGGGTGGCACGACCTTCTCCTAGCCGTCTCAAGCATAGCAGCGGATACATTCATGCACCCAATCGACTCTCGTTACGCGGGGCTCGCCTGCGGAACTGGTCGTGCTGATTGACGCGGACCGGCGGGGACGCCGGCAGGCCGTCTGAACCGCGCCAAGGATGGAATCATCGCGAAGAGAATGAAGAGAAAGAATTCCATCTGGCCGAAATAGCTCGTGCTGATGAACGAGACACAGTGCGCGGCGAGCACTACCGAGAAGCCCCAGCACAGCTGCGTCCAGAGACTCTTCGGTCCCTCGGCGCGCTCAGTCGCAAAACGGATTCGGCGAAGCCGCGAGAAGCTCGACCCCAGCAGAACGAGGAACATGACGAAGGTCAGGAAACCACCGTACGTACCTTGGCGTATGTAGTAGTTGGTCGTGTCTTGTAGCCCCCAGCCCCATGATGCGGTGTCCGAGATGCCCAACAGCGCCCATTGGCCGAAGTTGTTGATGAACGCGTCGATGAGCCGGTAGCGATGCCACCCGGTGCCGCCAGCCACGGAGCCCAACCTGCCGATTAGGTGCCAGATTGGCTTCTCGCGTATCACGTGGACGAACAAAGCCATGACTACACCGGCGCCGAGAATCGCCCGCATTTGCCTTCGGAGAGGCCAGAGCCCCCAACCGACCAACCCGACCATGAGTGTGATGAGCGGGCCGGTGGATCCCGATGCCACCGCAATGACAATCGCAAACGCGATCGCAAATCCGAAGCGTTTACGGCTTTTCTTCGTTCCTCGAAGGGCGGCGATGAAAAGCGGCACCAATCCCGCCCCAAACGTGCCGGACATGATCGGATGCGAGAACGGCCCCATGGCGCGCACCTTCGCGTTGCGAATCACCGCAAGGCGGGGCGCGCTCCCGAAGATATGGAAGACGTTGTGTCGGGTCGCCATCTCGTAGGCGAGAAACACACCCAACACAATCGTGATCACCGCGAGCTGCCGCACTAGCGTGAACACCTCCTCTCGCCGTCTGAGGAGCACGCGAAAAATGAAAAACAAGGTCAGCGCGTCAAACGAGGCGCCCAAACGGTTTACGACGTTGCCCGTGCGCAGCACGAAAATCGTGGCCAATGACGCCGTCCAGAGCACGAAAAGGAGGTCAAACCTGCCAGGGCTGAAGCCGCGATACTCCTGCCGGGCCAAGACTCGGGCCCACGCAACGAGCATGATGATTCGGATCATGCTGAAGTCGAGCCCGCCCACTACGATGCGCTGCATCGCCGGCATGAAGACGCAAACCAAGAGAACGCCCAGAATGGCCCGGGAGCGAGAGCCAAACATGACGAGACCCGCCATGCAGAGCATGAATACGGCGGCGATTGGGTGTAAGTTGGTCGTCCCGTACACCGCGAATTGGCTATAGGCCTCTTCGAGGTTGTCGTTCACAGCATCTCCCTAGGGGACCTTGTTTCGTCTTGGTGCATTGGAGGCCCAGAACCCCTGGGCATCTGTTGCGGGCGTGAAGCCCAGTGTGCATAATTTGGCGTGTTGTCCACAACAATGAAGCAGAAAAGCGACGAAAAACGGACCACGCCCGCGTTGAGCTTCGGGCTTCCGGTTCGAAACGGGGCGCGCTTCATTCGGCGTGCGCTCGACTCCTTGGAGGCACAGGACTTCCACGACTTCGAGGTTGTCGTTTGCGACAACCAGTCCACGGACGAGACGGGCGACATCGTCGAGGAATTCGCGCGTCGGGACCCCCGCTTCAAGTACTACCCGAACGAAACGAACATCGGTCAGATCGAGAACTTCAAGAGAGTCTTCGAGCTTTCGAGTGGTCGCTACTTTCGGTGGATCGGGTTCGACGACTGGCTGGAGCCCAGCTACGCAAGGCGTTGCGTCGAAGCCCTGGAAGCCAACCCCGAGGCCATTGGGGTATTCACCTTCTGGTGCAACGCCGACGACGAAGGAAACGAAGAGCGCATCACGTTCAACGGGCATCCGGTAGACTCGAAGTTCCCCTTGGTTCGCATCGGGGACATGCTCTGGGCTCTGCAAACCCCAATCGGCATCGATCCCATGTATTCGACCCTTCGGAGCAGCTTGGTCAGAAAAACCGGCATGCTGCCGAAAAGCCCTTGGAACGATCGCGCGATGGCTCTGGACTTGGCGCTGCATGGGCCGTTCTGCCACATCGACGAGTTCCTCTCGACTCGGAGGCAGAGCCCTGCGCCCCCCGAAGAGCGGATGGCGGAGTTTCATCTCTCTACTGCGGTCAGGCCGGCCACGAAGAAACGGCTGGCTCCCCGCTGGACGATGTATCGGGACCTGGCCAAAGTGGTGCTCGGCTCGTCCCTCAACCCTGCGGAACGGGTTCTGGGCGCCGCGATGGTCGTCTCTTACGGTGGATTGCACCACGTTCGCAGTTTGGCCCGCCGTGTCGTGAAACGCGTCAAACCCCGGCGCGCAGCCGCCTAGGACTCCGGGCGCTCATTCGAGCAGTCGGCGTCGCTGAACCTTGCCGGACGAGGTCTTGGGAATCGAGTCGACCCATTCGAACGCGACCGGAACTGCCGCCGCTTCGAGCTCTTGCCTCACGAGCTCGACGAGCTCCTGCACCGGCGGATCGCCTGAGGGGGGCGGTGCGGTCGGCACCAAGAAGGCCTTGACGGCCTCGCCTGAAAGACCTTGCGGATCCGGTATTCCAACGCAGGCGGCGTCCTCGATGCGGGCATGCTTTCGAAGGACTTCTTCGACCTCCCGCGGAGCCACCTTGATTCCGCCCACGTTGATCATGTCCTTCGCACGACCCGTCAGGTACAAATAGCCCTCTTCGTCTACGCGGGCGAGGTCGCCGGTCCTCAACCAGTCTCCCCAGTGGGCGTTGCGCGTCTCCTCTGGAGCGTTCCAATACTCCCGCATTACCATGCCGCCTCGGACGCAGAGCTCCCCGGTCTCGCCGGTCGGTAGCTCCTGACCTCGCTCGTCCCGGATGCTGATGCTCACGTTCGGGCTAGCCTTACCGATCGTTCCCAGCCTATCCCTAGACTCGTGAAATTCGATGAACGCGGACCTGGACGCCTCGGTGAGGCCGTAGTGCATACAGATCCGAGTCGAAGGTAGGAGGCGCATCAGGCGTTCCTTGTCCGCTTGGGGCATCGGCGCGCTGCCGATCTCGATGTACCTCAGCTGCCCGGCATACTCGCCGAGCTTGTCGCCGCTGAGTCGAAACAACAGCGCGAAGCCCGCCGGCACGGCGACCAGACCAGTCGCCTTCCAATCCGACAGTGCCCGAAAGATCTTGGCTGGAAACAGAAAGCCCTCGGCGAGCACGACGGCTCCGCCGGCAACCAAAGCACAGCGCAGGCGACCTAGGCCGAAGGAATGACTCAACGGTATCGGCACGACCTCGACATCTTGGTCTGTGTTGCCGATGAAAGCGTTGATGTTCGTAGCCGCAGCGAGGAGATTGCTGTGTGTGAGCACGACCCCCTTTGGCTTTCCCGTCGTTCCGGTCGTGAACAGGACGTCTGCGGTCGCTTTCGGATCGGGCGAAGGTTGCTCCCCGAGGCTCGCAGCAGCAATGGTCCGAAAGCGCTCGATCGATTCATCGCCTTCGCCCTCGTCTGGATTGCTCAGAAACACCGCTTTGGGGGAGATGGCCTCCCGAATGAACTCGATCCGAGGCTTCGGTGTCTTGGGATCGATCGGAACCGCCGCCGCGCCGAGCAGGTGACAACCGAGATATCCGTGCACGAAAGCCGGCGAGTTGGACGCAGACAGGATCACGTAGTCGCCACGTTTGACGCCGAACCGCGACAGCATCGCGGCCGCGCCGGTGACGTTACTCGAGAGCTCTCCGTAGGAGATGCGTCTGCCTTCCGAGATCAGCGCAGTCTTGTCTGGAGCTCGTGACGCATTGGCGCGGAAAGCATCCAACACGGAAAGGATCGGGTCCACGGCTAGAACTCACTCACTTGTTTTTGGCGCAGCAGGTTTCTGATGTCTCCTACTGTCTGTAGGTCGACCAACTCATCCATATCAAAGGAGATGCCGTAGGTCGATTCCAAGGAAACGAGAAGTCGCACATGACCCAACGAGTCCCACCCCTGCACCCGCCCGGGTCCTAGGTCATCGGTGATTGCTACCTCATCACCGAGGAGAAAGGTTTGTCTAACTAGTTCCTCCAGCTTCATCTGATTCACTCTCCGCGGAAATCGATCTCGCCGAAAAACCCCTCGGGCCCGTCTCCGTCCATCAAGGTAATGTGGATCCCGGGGGAGGTCTCTTCGATTGGTTCGAGCTCCTTCTGCAGCGCTTTGGAGATGGCGAAGAAACGCCGGTTCTCGAGAACGACGAAACCGTTCGCGGCGAAGCCCTGAATCCAACCCGGGTGCACCAGGTTGGCGCACACCATATCGACGCCCCGCCTCTCGAGAAAGCGAAATGCAGCCGAGACGACGTGATGGGCATCCGCAGGAGGCGCGAGGACATCGACGATTACGCCTACACGCATCGAACCAAAGCGATGGTCGTTCTCGAGTTTCTCGTCGAGCGCGACCGCCCAACCCACGACCTCGTCACCTTTGGTGATGCGCAGCCGAATTGCATCGAGCGGACCTTCAGCAGGGAGCAGAACATTCATCGTATCGGCGTCTCGAACCGCGATGAGGCTGTAGTCCGGCGCGCTCCGGGTCCAGACCTCGTCGGCCCACCGCCCGAACTCGGGCACTTCCTCGGCTTGTGCGCTCGATGAGCGACCGAAACGCAAAGCCAGACCTGCGTGCAAGGCTTTGATGCCGGCCCAGCCCACCCCGGTGTAGGCGAGCGCGTCGAGGGCGGCGCGGCGCTCGAGGGTCTTCCGCAGATAACGGTTCCTGCGAAGGAATTGGAACGGGCGGATGACCCGGAGACAAAACGGCGTTTCGCGGGAAAACCAACCCATGCTTTGGAAGATCTTTCGCAGCGGCCCCGAAGCCCCCCAGCTGAAGAACAGGGGGTCGCGCTTCAGCAGATCGTGGATGAGCCGAAACGCCACGGGACCGTATTTCTGGTCCACGATCCCTTCCGAGAGGGGACCGTGCCAGCTCGCGACCCTACGTGCTTCGCCACCCACGAGAAACTCTTGGGGTTTCAGACAGTATGCGCCGCGAACGATGGAGCCCTCGTCGACGGCAAGAAAGAACTCACGCCAGACCTTTTGCCCCGGGCGCTTGGGGAGCCAGTCGGAGTCGGGCTGCTCGAAGAACTGGCGGCGCGCTCCGCCCTCGATGAGCCGGCGGTTGAAATCCCGCACGGCGTCGACGTAGTCGGGAGTGTAGGAGACGATCTGAATGCCCATACCAATATCAGACTAAGGGTTCGATTTGCTCGGCGGAATTTCGACCCAATAACCTACCATTTCGCATGCCGCACTCACAATTGGTCCGAGTTGGCGAGGCCCTCCGCGACGTCCTCGATGAGCTGAAAGGACACTCCTGCTTTCGATCTGAGGAAGGCGACGAGCTCACGGAGAGCATCCCGCTTCTCGGGGGTGTACCGGCTGTGGTGCAAAACGACCCCGACTACTTCCGAGACTTGACTAGCCTGCTCGAACTCGTGGATGAGCTGAGAGGCTGTCTTCAGGATTAGGTCGCCGCGACGATCCTTGGCCATGTCGACGTCGAGCGCGACGGAGACCTCGAGGATGTCATGACCCGGCAGAAGTTGGCCGTGGTACGAGACCCGTCTTCCCAGCAAGCTCGAGCGACGCAGAGCCTTGCCCAGCCGATAGTAAAGCCGCGCTTGGGGGGAAGTATACGAGGACGCGGACAGGATTTCGAAACCGAGAGCTTCGAGCGCGCGCAGAGTATTCTCGTCGTACTTGTGTCCTGGTGGTGTGAAGACGAGACCGTCGAAAAACGGGCCGAGTCTATCAATCAGGATGCGCCGCCCACGCTGAATGCTTTCGTATTGGTCCTCGTAAGGCCTGTTGCCCGAGTACTCGAACCAAGTGTGTACCCCATCGATCACGTGCTCGTGTGTGTACCCATGCTGATTGAGGCGGATCAGCTGAGGGTGCGTCCGTCGCTTCTCGAGAACGAATTCGCAGGCATCATCCTGAAGCTTCGCCGGGACGACCTGGTAATTGACCGGAATCTCCTCTGCCAAGAAGAAGCTCATCAATTCGACGAGCTCGTCGGTGAGCTCATCAACATCGTCATCTCGGAAGAAGACGACGCACTCTCGGGCTCCCGTTTTCCGGGCGGCACCCACTAGAGCCTTCCATCCGTGTCGAGCCTGTCAAACAGGTATTTGACGTCGAAAACGACGGAATGGCGCTTGCAAAGCTTGCGGATGCGTTCGATGCCCATGCTTCGAAACTCGTCGTGGCCGACCGCGATGATGATCGCGTCGTAATGGCGGTCTCGCAAATCTAGCGTGAGCGGAAAGCCCAGCTCTCGCTCGGCCTCATGGGGGTCCACCCAAGGGTCGTGCACGTCGACGTGGGCACTGCTCGCCTCGAGATCACGCACGATGCTGATCACCTTGGTATTCCTCAGGTCTGGGCAGTTCTCCTTGAACGCCAGTCCGAGCACGAGAATGTTGGAATCGACGACGTGAATGCGCTTCTGGTTCATCAGCCGCATTACTTGGGCTGAAACGACCTTTCCCATTCCGTCATTGATTCGCCGACTCGCGACGATCAGCTCTGGGAAGTAGCCACTGCGTTGAGCCTTGTTGGCCAAATAGTACGGGTCGACGCCAATGCAATGACCGCCCACCAACCCGGGACGCATGCGTATGAAGTTCCACTTGGTGCCCGCAGCTTCGAGCACTTCCTCGGTGTCGATATCGAGGTATTTGAAGATTTGGGCTAGCTCGTTGACCAGGGCGATGTTGACGTCGCGCTGCACGTTCTCGATCACCTTGGCCGCCTCTGCGGACCGGATCGCCGATACCTTGTGAGTGCCTGCAGTGATGATCCGCTGGTAGATCCGATCCACGTATTCGGCAGCATCTGAATTGGATCCGGAAGTGATCTTGACGATGGACGGAAGGGGTCGCGCTTTGTCTCCTGGGTTGATCCGCTCGGGGCTATAGCCGACGGAGAAGCCTTCGTTCAGAGCCAGCCCCGAAGCCTTCTCCAGAATCGGAACACAAACTTCCTCCGTGGCTCCCGGGTAAACCGTGGACTCGTAGACGACGACGTCGCCCGCATCGAGATGCTTGCCCACTAGGGCACTCGCTGATTCGAGCGGCCTGAGAAGCGGCACGTTGTTGTCGTCGATCGGCGTGGGGACGGTAATGATGTACGTGTTGCACTCGCCGAGAACAGACTCATCGGCCGTGAAGGTCGCTGCGCAGGCCGCGAGGACGTCGGATTCCACCTCCCCGGTGGCGTCTAGGCCGCGATTCAGCTGCTCGATCCGCTCGACATCGATGTCGAAGCCCAAGGTCGGATGAGCTTTGGCGAACTCGACCGCCAGCGGCATGCCGACGTAGCCGAGCCCGACAACCGCGATTTTGGGTTCTTTTGGAAGCTGCATCGTTGGGATCCTACAAGGGGATTATTGCAGATTAGGAGCCCACGAACTCCCGAATCGCATCGATCAGACTATCAGCCACGCCGAACTCGTCGGACGCCCGACGATAGGCATCCAGGTTGGCCAACATGTGATTCATTTTCGCCGGAACCTCAGACTCGGACTGCATGGCCTCGAACAGAGCAAAATCCCGGAAATGGCGTGCGGTACCGACTTGGTTGTCGTTCCGGCTCTCCTTGAGGCTCGCGAGGCGCGGCAGCATGAGCAGCGGTTTACCCAACTCCAGAGCGGCGATGATGGTACCCATTCCAGCATGGCCAACGATCAGATCCGCTTCTGCAAATCGCCGCTGGTATTCCTCTGGCGACATGGTCGAGACCGAAGCGAAGTTCTTAGGTGGATTGTCGGTGTCGCCGACTTGCCCGAAGATCTCGACTTGCGGTTGGCTCCCCGCCCAGTCGTCGACGGAATTGACGAGTCGGTCGAAGGGAAGCTGGGATCCGACGGTCACGAAAATCATACCAACGATCCAAAGTACCTGGGGCCCTGGGGCCGCGCGAGATGCTGCCACTGAGTGATCCAAAGGTCGGAAAAACGCCGAGCTTGCTGTCCACTGAGGGATAGCTCGTCGACGTTTGCAATGCTGTCCACCCAAATCGTCTTCTTGCGAAGCAAACGACCGAACAGCATGGCAAAAAAGCCGGGCGAAGCGCCGGTTGAGACGACTACTTCAGCGCGGGTGCGGAGCACGATCCAGAGCACAGTCAGCGCCTGATAGACGAGACGCAGCTTGTTCCATCGGGTCGCTTCGGGAACTCCAAAAAAGCGCTCGTCCGGATCGATCGTCGAACGATACCCGGCGTTCGTGCATGCGTAGGATCGGCTCCAGCCGTCAAAAGCCGGACGCAGCCGCCGAAGCTGAATCCAGTGGCCGCCCGAAGAAGAAATGAAGAGAACTCGCCGTCGTTTCATCACGCTATCGCTCGGGTGGTCATCGTCTGCTCGTGTCGTCTCGCTCCCAGACTCCATGGGCGCGCCGCCGATGCATCCTCCAGGCGCGAAGCCGAGCGATCAAGTTTACTCCCAGATAGACCAACAGCGCAGGCCAAAGGCTGGGACGCCGAGCAAGTTGCCCTGCGGCTCCAGCATAGTCCTTGGGCTCGTTCTCCAATAGCTCGGGGAACTTCTCGGTCAGCTCGTATCCCCCAAGGCGGCTGCGCGTTTTGATCTTGATGAGCCCCCAGAGCGAGCTCGGCGCGGTGACGATCGATTTGCACTCCGTGACGCAGAGGCGTTCACCAGGTTTGAACAGACGTCGCACGTAGCCGTCGTCGGCGATGATCGCAGGGAACTCGTCGAAGCGGCGTCTCCCTTCTTCTGACAGCGCATAGACGCCAACCCCGATCATGCCCTCCTTGACGTAAGGAAGCTGCTGCCACGCGCGGTAATAGGCCCGAACCGTCCAAGGAGCGTCGACGAACCGCATCTCCATGGACGGAGCCGCCGCCGGAGCGCCTGTTTCGGCCATTCGTGCGCCGATGATCGAGAGCGCCCGAGGGGACAGGCTGATGTCTGCGTCCATGTAGAAACGGGGAAAGCTGGTTGCCCTCTCGTCGCCTATGTTGAGAGCGTTGCTCTTCGAGGCAACGTCGGTTTCGATGACATCAATGTGAGGCCACGCTCGCCTAGCGACCTCAGCGGTGCGGTCAGAGCAGCCGTTGGCCACCAGGATCACTTGGTAGGAGTCCGCGTCGGCATCGTTTCTCAGCGATTCGACGGACCGGGCAACCACTGCCTCTTCGTTGTGAGCAGGAATGATGATGGAGCTCATGACTGCAACACCCCATTGATCTCTAGCAGAACCCCGCAGAACCTGGTTGGATCCAGTCGACGGCGGGCCAGCGCGCGAGTCGCCGCGGAGCTGCGGGCGGCTTGTAAAAACATGTAGAGAACCCTAGACCGGCGTTATTTCGCCGACGAGACTGAAAGGGGGGGCATAGGCTTTGCTTGGGAAATCTCTACAGGGAACCAGCGTATTTGCGCTGACGCTTCTTATCATCTCGTGTGGCAGCTGCGGAACCGGCGAAATGCAGGGCCAGCCACGCGAGCTGTCGGAACCGGGCGATCCAACCCAAGGATCCAATGGCCGAGGAACACCCACGCTTCCGTACATCCCGGAGGGGGAGTTTCCGACGAAGGAAACCACGGGAATCACGGACTATTGGTGCCCGCGGTGGGACTCGCTCAAGACCACGACGAGCAGTGGCGTGGAATTTGCCACGGACGGGCAGGTCGTGGAGTACCGCGAGTTCACCGACGGCTTCGCCGAGTTCAGGGCCAACAACGGGGTGCTGCGGTGCTCCAAGGTCATCCGCCAAGACGGCGTGAAGGTCTGGTTTGGGGGTGGCTACCGATACGGCGCCCTCATCGAAGACGTGCGCGTTTCGGCCGGACCCATCGACCCGGGCAGCGGGGAATCCCTGGTCACGAGCGGCGAGGTGGATGCGTTTACGCTGAGCCGGGGCGCCTTTTGGCCGACCGTAAAAGACGTCATGCAAAACGGCACGGGCTTCGTCATCGACTCGTATCTGGACACGCTCGACAATCGGGCCGGTGGAGAAGACCCCCACTTGGACGTCATCCAAGTCAGCGGTGGTTGCGGCCCGCAGTGGTACGTTCACAACACGCTCGTGGGATGCGGTGAAGCCAGCTGCGCACACGTGACCCCGGGAGGCAGGCAACTCTACGCCAATGCCGTGTTGTTCGTGAAGGGTCGCTGGAGCAACTCGCCGTGTAACAACGTTCCGAGCATGGTGATTGCAAACAACTTCATTTCCGGCGGTCTGATGCCTTCACGATGGTCTGACTCCTCGGGCCGCATCATCAACACCGCGTACTGGGACAACGTGTGGGACGACGGCACCTGGTACTACGACCCTTGCTATCACAAATGGGATGGCCCGTACTCCATGGTCACAGATCCGAACCCCGATCCAAACGGAAACGAAATCTGTGTGGAATCGGACAACAACTTCACCGATACGGGCGTGGACCTGGCGAACGACGCCGATTGCAAGTTCGATCAAACCTTCCCGAAGGGCTCGTGTGTCGATATCGAACCCATCCCCGTGACCGTGATCAGCGACTTCACGCTCGCCACCACCTCTTGCACCCGGGCGCAGGCGTCCTGCAACGACGTCACGCTGAGCGCCAACGCAAGCACCAACGAGGGGCCGCGCAATCTGGACTTCTCCTCCGCCCCAGGGGGCAGCTTCCGGTGGCGCTACAGCTGCGGCGGCTCACCTGGCAACACCTCCGCCAACCCCTGCGCCAGCTCGGGGCGGTGCAGTGGCTACGAGGACAACGGCGCCGACCTCTGGTACCACTATCCTGGCTGTGACGGGCTCTCGTCTTGCACGATGACCGACGTCTGTGATTTCCAAGACGAGCCGGCAGGTGAATACGTGGTGAAGATCTACGCAGAGGCAGGACCCGGAGCGGCGTATCGACCCTCGGGCCACGACGAAGCGGTCTTCACGGTGAACTGACGCACTTCGCGGCTTTGACGTCATCTTTCTCGTTGACTACTGTGGAAAGGTCAGCCTCGCTGGGAACCCTGTCATGAGTCGTGGCCCGATCTTCCTCTGTGGGCCGTCCCGATCCGGGACGGCGATGCTCCGCTCGGCGCTCAACTGTCACCCCGACGTGCATCTCGCGGGCGAGACCCACTACTTCGACGATTTGCGGCAGAGGCTCGAGGGCCCGTCGTCAGTCGTGCTTTCGCCTGAGCCCGCGAGCGAAGCCGCAGACTACTTCTGCGCAATCAGCCACAGGCCGTACGGGCACGACGGTGACCCTGCCCTGGGCCGGATCGGTCGGCAGGAGCTTCAGCAGCGTGCCGACGCACTGGGCGGCACCGCGGATTCCTATTTTCAAGCCTATTGCGTTCTCGAGGCAGAACACGTTTCCAAGCCGATCTGGGGAGAGAAGACGCCGCGTCACATCTTTCGAATCGACGACATGCTGGCTGCGTTTCCAGACGCGAAGATCATCTGTATGTCCCGCGACCCTCGAGCGATCGTCGCGTCATACCGAGATTGGCGCAATCAGGGCGGATTCGACTTTGAAAAGGACCCCGGCCACATCGAGGCGCTGAAAGCAGAGCGCGAGCGGGTTCGCCGCTCCTATCATCCGGCGACGATCAGCCTACTGTGGAGGGGACAAACGAATGCAGCGATCAAAGCTCGTGATCGCTGGGGCCCCGACAGGATTTTCCTCCAGCGCTACGAAGATCTGGTTGCCGAACCCGAAAACACGCTGAAAGAGCTCACCGCATGGCTCGGCTTGTCATTCCAAGAGTCGATGCTCGAGATCCCCATGCTCAACAGCTCGTACGAGAGATACGATCAACGTCAGGGCATCACCAGCGTCGCCGTCGATCGGTGGAAGAAGAAGCTCACGCCGGAAGAAATCCGGGTCGCAGATCGAATCTGTCAGTCCGTCATGGAGCCGTTGGGTTACGAAATCGAGGCGCATGGCGGCTTGAGCCCAAAGGAGCTCTCCCTGTGGGCACGGTGGCCCATGGCAGTGGCTTCCGCCGCGCTGGCCAACCGCAAACGGAGCGGCGGCCTGGTGCGGTACATCTATCGCCGCGCGCTTCTTGCTCTTGGCAAGTGAAATCGTGCCTCGAGCGCGTGCGTCAGTTCACCGTGAAGGTGACCTCTCGGTGCGTGGAGGGCCTGTAGGCAGCTCCTGGCCCCGCCTCGACGTAGACCTTCATCACGTACTGGCCGGCGGGCTCGTCCTGGAAGTCGCAGACGTTCGTCATCGTGCAAGACGAGAGCCCATCACAGCCAGGATAGCGGTACCAGAGGTCGGCGCCGCCGTCCTCGTAGCCGCTGCACCGCCCCGCGCTCGCGCAGGGGTTGGCCCGGGTGTTGCTGGGTGAGCCGCCGCAGCTGTAGCGCCACCGGAAGCTCGGACCCGGAGCGCTGGTGTCCCACAGGGCGCCGCTGTCGGGGTCGGAGGCGCCGCTGGCCCGAGCTCGTGGCCCCTCGTTGGTCGTCGCGCTGCCCACCGTGATGTCGATGTCGTTACAGCCCACCTGGCCTCGAGTGCAGCTCGTGGCGCTGACCGACGGCGTCGACATCGTCATGATCGGAATGGGCTGAATCCCCGTGGTGTTCGTACCGCCAGAGCAGCTGTTCTTGGCAAAGGACTTGCCGGGAG
>JAHELW010000089.1 GCA_024643985.1 Myxococcales bacterium
TAGGCGTTGGCGGGCAGGGCGGCAAACTCCGCGGCGAGTTCGCGCGCGCGATCGACGGCCTGGTCCGTCAGCACGTTCAAGAGGGCTTCGAGCGGGGGGACGCAGAGCAGCTCGAGGCGCGGATCCGGTCTTTGCTCGCGGTGAAGCCCGAAGCTCGCTGAGCGGCGCGGCGTCAGCGCACCTGCACCGTGGTTGGGCGGTCTTTCAGCGTCGGGAGGATTGCGTTCCAGCCCGGTGGAAGAACGGGGTGGGTGAAAGTGAATAGGTAGCGGGCGTCGGATGGAGACAGATTGATGCAGCCGTGAGAGCGCCGGCGGCCGAAATCGTCATGCCAGAAGGCCGCGTGAAACCCGTAGGAGCCTCGGAAGAACTGGACCCACGGAACGTCCTGAATCGCATAGTTCTTGTCGACGTCCGTGCGCTCGAGATCGTCCATGTCCGAGTAGTCGAGCTTCACCCAGATCTGAAAAACGCCGAGCGGGGTCTTGGATTGCTTGGTTTCACGCCCCGTGGATACCAGGGTCGCGAAAACCGGGGTGCGACCCTCGTAGGCGACGAGGATCTGCCGTTGGACGTCCACGTCGAGCCAGCGCTCGTGTGGGCCGACGCCGTCGGGAGGCGATACACGCTCGGGACGCGCGAGCGCGGCTCGCTGCATCCAGCCTCCGCCGCGAAGCTCGACCCATGCACCTCGAGTGGATGCGACGTGCACCACGGTGTGCCGATCGAGGCGTCTCACGGCCTGGCCTCCCGGCCGCGCGAACACCTTCGACGGCCGAATCGAGACCCACGCGATGTCGAATGGGGCATCGGGTTCGAGTATCTCGCCGCGGAAGGGGCTGCCTTCGACGAAGCGTACGGAGCCACGTTCGACCCACAGGTGGCGGCGCGTCCGGACGAACGCCACGCCCGCGTACACCTGCTCGCCGGTCACCACGATTCCAAAGCTCTTTCCGAGCGCCTCGACGTAGTCGTTGCGAAAATGGTCGCTCGGGTGCTGATAGGCGCGAGTCCCATCGAACTTGATGAAGGCATAGCGCTGCGGCAGCCGCTGCTCGGACCCCGCCCACTCGTCGACGCGTGGGCCGGGCCGTTCGGGTGACGGCTGGACGTTGGCCTCGCAGATGAAGAGCGCGTCGCTCGTCTCGTACCAGATGCCGGTGGAGCAGCCTTCCCCGAACACGCGGCGCTCGAAGCCGAGGCGGGTTCCCGCGCCCACGGTGCCCCGACGGCGGGACCGGCTGTCGGGCTCCACCATCACCGGCGCGCCGTCGTCGACCACCTCGATCGACCTCGCCCAATGCGGCGCTGGGACCGCCGTTTCCCCGATCGCGTGCTCGGCGAGAGCGAGCGCAGGCCAGCCCAAACAAGCGATGAACGCGACGACGAAAACCCCGCCCATGTCCACAATATAGGCGCGCATGGCCGGGGTGGGTCAATCTTCGCGGGCCGAGTCAGCCGGTTTCGACCGCAGCCACCTTCGGCATGGAGGCGCCCTTTGCCACGAAGATACTCAGCTGCTGCGTGACGTAGTCGACGACCTCGCAGTCCGCCTCGGAGAACATCTGTCCGGTGATTCCCTTGGCCATCTGAAGGAGCCCGAAAAGCCTGCCTTTGTGGATCAGCGGTCGATACAGCAGAGCGCGCGTGTCCATCTCGGGGACGCCGTCCACCGTCTCGTCGAACCGTGGGTCTGCCGGAGCGTCGGCGAGAACGAGCACCGCGTGCTCGGCAAGGGAGCTCGCAGCTCCGAGGAGGCCCGCCGAGGAACGAAAGGCCTGGCCCCGCCGCCGCCTCGCGCCGGCACCTCTGGCAGCGACGATGCGAAACTCATCCGTGTTGGCGTCGAGCAGAAACGCGGCAGCCGCCTCGCAGGGCACCAGCTCTTCGAGAAGAAGAACGGCGAACTCGAGAGCCTCGGCGCGGTTCTTCATGAACAGCAGGTCGTGACATGCCTCGAACGCAGCGCCTAACCGATCCTCCGTCGGAGGGGGCGGCACGCTGCTGATGCGCGGCGCATCCGAGCCCCTCATCTCGTCTTCGAGCGGAAACTCGATTTCGATGCTCGTGTTCCAGTCCTTCCACTCCAGGCGAACGACGGCGGGGTGCTCGGGCTTTTCCTTCCAAATGTGGTCGAAGAGCTCGATTCGGACGAACTTCGCTCCTCGCTTGTTCCCGAGCTCTGCTTGCACGCGCCGGAGGAGCTTCGTCGCGAGCTTTTCGCCGGTGCCTGCCGGCAGCGGCAGCGGCACGGCGAACATCTGCTCCCGAAAATGGATTGGGCTCGACGCGCTCGGGTCTTCGCTTCGCGTTGCCAGCAAGATCAGCTTGTTCTCGACGGTCGTAGGCGGAGGGCTGCTCGGCTGTGGCGCGCCAGACTTTCCTTTCGTGGGCACAGGCGCCGGCACAGACGCGGGTGCCGGCACGGCTACCGGTGCCGGCGCGGGCGCAGAGGAATGCGCGGAGACCTCCGGCGCGGGTGCGAGGGGGCGTTTCGTGCCGGGAGGAGGGGCCGGCGCATTCGCGGGAAGGATCTGATATCGACGGCGCTCGCGGCCATCTTGAATCGTGACTGTCCCATTTGGGTTGACGTTGCAGCTCGCCCCCGGCGGCACCCCGCCGGGTTCGCCGAGCGCTTTTCGCGCGGCCACGAGAGCAGCAGGCCACGTGGCCGCTTCGACCGTGTCGAGGAACAGCGGGTCAGAAGCGCCGAGCCGGCTAATTTCGACTTTCCAATACTTAGCCACTGGGAATCCGTCGCTGCGTCCGCTCATCATACCCGGGATCGCGCCGCAAGTCGCATCCGCGGCTGGCACCGGCGTGCCGAGCGGGGTAGGACACGCCGCGTGTGGATCCTCGTCATCGGCCGTGAGGGTGTGGAAGAGCGAGAGGGAAGCGCCGTGGGGTGCCTCCACGAGCTTGGATGCGAGGTTCAGACCGCGAATCTCTGGGATCGCCTGGACACCGAAGAGCTGGTCCAGAATCCGCCTGCCGCGGTGCTCATTGAGGCCGGGGAGGAGGCCGACGCGGGCCGGGCCGCGCTCGTGCGGGTCCGCGCGGCGGAGCCCCTCCACGACGTGCCGGTGATCATCGGCATCACCGTGAGCGCGCTCTCGCGGCTCGACGTCGGCGACGGGTTCGACGATTTTGCGCTGATGCCCTACGTGCCCGCCGAGCTCTACATGCGCATTCGGCGCGTCGAGTGGAGTCGCAGCGAGTTCGCGCAGCAGGAGCGCATCAAGATGGGGCCGCTTTGCATCGATCTGGCGGCGCACGAGGTGACCATCGATGGCCGCCCACGCCAGCTCACCCATCAGGAGTTCGCGTTGCTGAGCTTCCTCTGCCAAAACCGGGGCCGTGTCTTTTCGCGACGCCAGCTTCTCGAGCGCGTGTGGGGCGTGGACTACTACGGCAGCAGCCGGACCGTCGACATTCACGTGAGGCGCCTCCGCATGAAGCTCGGGCACTCGGTGAACAACCTCGAGACCGTCCGTGGCGTCGGCTACAAGATGAAGGAGCCGTGATGCTGCCTCCGCTCGCGATTTCTGCAGGCGATCCGGCAGGCGTCGGTCCTGTGGTGACCGCGGCGGCGCTGGCGCAGTGTCTCGGCTCGGACCGCGCCCTCGTCTACGGGGATGCCGAATGGATGTCTCGCGCGCTCGGACGGTGCGGCTTCGAGTCGGTCCGCCGAATCGAGGCTGCCGAGGCAAAGACGCTCACGCCCGGCGAGGTGGGTTTGGTGCACGTCGCGCCCTGGCCGGTCACGATGGTGCAGGCGCGGGCGCCGACCATCGACGGTGGCGTCGTTCAGCGTCAGGCGCTCGAGCAGGCCTGTGAAGCCGCACTGTCCGGGGTGGCGCGCGCAGTGGTGACAGGGCCGGTCAGCAAGGAAGCGGTGAGCCTTTCAGGCGTCTCCTTCACCGGACAGACCGAGCATCTCGCCCGCCAGGCGGGAGTCAACGTCGAGAACGTGACGATGATGTTTCTCGGGCCCCGTTTGAAGGTGGCGCTCGTCGGTACCCACTGGGCGATCAAGCGCGTGCCTTCCACGGTGACGGGCCCGCACATCGAGCGCACCGTGCGACATCTCACCGCTGCGCTCGAGCGGTGGCTTCCCGATACCCGGCCTCTTCGAATCGACGTCACGGGGCTGAACCCGCATGCCGGCGAAGGGGGGCTACTCGGCACCGAGGAAGAGAAGATCATCGGTCCGACCCTCGAGGCGTTGCGCGAGACGGCTCCGTACGACGGAGACGACGTCGACCTGCTTGGTCCGACTCCCGCGGAGGCGGCCTTTCGCTATGCGGCGGAGGGGCGAGTCCACGGCGTCGTAGCGATGTTCCACGACCAGGCGACCATTCCTTCCAAGCTCCTCGACTGGGGCGAAGCCGTCAACGTCACGTGGGGCCTCCCGTTCATCCGAACGAGCGTCGACCACGGCGTTGCGTATGATGCAGCATCCCGCGGTAGCGCCTCCGAGAGCGGCATGGTCGCGGCGATTCGCGCCGCGCAGCGCCTCACGGGCGAAAACGGCGAATGACGGCCGATATCGTCATTCGGGGCGCGCGCGAGCACAATTTGAAGAACCTGACGGTGCGCCTTCCGAAGGAGGTGCTCACGGTCGTGACGGGCCCGAGCGGGAGCGGCAAATCGAGCTTGGTGTTCGACACGCTCTACGCCGAGAGCCAGCGCCGCTACTTCGAGTCGCTCAGCGGACATGCGCGCCGCGTCCTCACGCAGCTCCCCCGTCCCGATGTCGACGTGATCGAGGGACTTTGCCCCGCGCTCGCGGTTCGAGAGCGGGAGCCGTCGCGCAACCCTCGCTCCACCGTGGGAACTCTGACCGAGGTGGGCGACTACCTCCGGGTGCTCTTCGCGACGCTTGGCGACGTCCATTGTCCGACCTGCGGCGAACGCTTGTTTGCGCATTCAGTTGCGGAGGTGGCACAGGCCGCGCTCGATCTCGGCGAAGGCACGAAGTTCTCCGTGCTGGCGCCCGTGGTCCGTGCCGGCGAGGCGGCGCCCGAGGGGCTTCTTGGAGATCTCGCGAGCCGTGGTTTCGTGCGGCTTCGGGTCGACGATGCCGCGCTCGATCTCGAGTACGTTCGAGCGGTGCCCAAGGGCGCCGCGATCGACGTCGTCGTCGATCGGCTCTCCGTCCGCGAGGGAATTCGTTCGAGAGCCGCGGAGGCGGTCGAGCTCGCATATCAGCTCGGCGGC
This sequence comes from Myxococcales bacterium, assembly GCA_024643985.1. Classification (GTDB taxonomy): domain Bacteria; phylum Myxococcota_A; class Polyangia; order Polyangiales; family Houyiibacteriaceae; genus SG8-38. The sequence continues at coordinate 5,221 of JAHELW010000089.1, forward strand.
GGCCTCGCCGTGCTCCGCCAGCAAGATGGCACGCGTCACCGTTTTTCGGAGCAGCACACCTGCTTCGAAGGACACGCGTCGATTCCGCGGGTCGCGCCACGGCTCTTTTCATTCAACACGCCTCTTGGGGCATGCGAGACCTGCGACGGCCTCGGCCGTACGCGACGCTTCACCGAGGCTCTCGCCGTCGCCGACCCGACCCGTTCGCTGCGGCAGGGCGCCGTCACCGCATGGGGCAAGCCGACGCTCGCCTATTATCGGTCGATGCTCGAGAAGGTCGGTCGGTCGGGCGTCGATCTCGACCGCCCGTTCGTCGAGCTTCCCGCGAAGCAAAAGAAGGTCGCGCTCACGGGGGGAAAGGGCTTCGAGGGAATCCTCCCCGGTCTCGAGAGGCGCGCAAACGAGTATGCACGCCGCAAGCTTGCCGAAGGCAGCGACGAAGAGCGCGTGCTCGAGTTCCTCGACGAAGAGCTGGGGCAGTTCGCGACTCTAGAGCCTTGTCCGACCTGCGAGGGCACGCGGCTGAACGCGGCGGCGAGATCGGTGCGCGTGGGCGGCCTCGCGATCAGCGATGTCACCGCGATGGATGTGCGCGCGCTTCGTGCATGGGCGCTCGCGCTCGAGATCCCGGAGGCGCTGGCGGCTCCCGTTCGCCCCCTCTTGGCTTCCATCGACGACCGGCTCGAGTTCCTCGACGAGGTCGGGCTCGGCTACCTGAGCCTCGATCGACGCTCGGGCACGCTTTCGGCGGGAGAGGCTCAGCGCGTGCACCTCGCGACCCAGCTCGGGGCTCGCCTCTCGGGCGTGCTCTACGTCCTCGACGAGCCCACCGCCGGCCTGCACCCCGTCGACACGGACCGCTTGATCTCGACGCTCACCGACCTTCGCGATCTCGGCAACACCATCGTCATGGTGGAGCACGACGAACGGACCATGCGCGCGGCTGACCGCCTCTTGGAGCTCGGCCCAGGAGCGGGCGAGCAAGGCGGCGAGCTGATCGCCGAGGGCGGCGTAGATGCGTTGCTCAGCGCCGAGAAGTCGCTCACCGGCAGCTACCTTTCAGGACGGCGGCGGATCCCGGTGCCCGAGCGGCCGAGAGCCCCGAGCGGGGTCGGACTGCGGCTGTCCGTCGATGCGCTGCACAACCTGAAAGACATCGAGCTCGAGCTGCCGCTACGGGCCTTGGTTTGTCTCAGTGGCGTCAGCGGAAGCGGGAAGAGCTCGCTCGCCGTCGACGCGTTGCTCCCCGCGGTCCGCCGGGCGCTCGCGCTTTCGGCCGAGGTGCCGTCCGGCGTGCGCGCAAAGATTCCGCCCGGCCTCGGAAGAGTGGCGTTCGTCGACGCGAGTCCCATTGGAAGAAGCCCGCGCTCGAATCCAGCGACCTACCTCGGCGTGCTCGAACCCCTGCGCGAGCTGTTCGCGGGATTGGCCGAAGCGAGGGCGCGCGGCTATCGACCGGGGCGTTTCAGCTTCAACGTCAAAGGAGGCCGCTGCGAGGCCTGCAGAGGCGAGGGCGTTCAGCGGATCTCCATGCAGCTCTTACCCGACGCCGAGGTCGTCTGCGACGTATGCGAGGGCGCCCGATATAACGAGGAGACGCTTCAGGTCCGCTATCGCGGGCTCAGCATCGCCGAGGTGCTGTCGCTTTCCGTCGATGAGGCCTACTCGCTTCTCGAGGCCGTGCCGTCGATCCGCTCCCGCCTAGACGCGCTCCGCCGAGTCGGTCTCGGATATCTCACTCTCGGCCGGCGCTCCACCACCCTCAGCAGCGGCGAGGCGCAGCGGGTCAAGCTCGCGCGCGAGCTCGCGCAGCCGGCCAGAAAGCCGACGCTCTACATCTTCGATGAGCCGACGCGCGGCCTTCACTTCGTCGACGTCGAGCAGCTCGTTGCCATTTTTCACCAGCTCGTCAACGACGGCCATTCCGTCGTCGTGGTGGAACACCACCTCGACGTGCTCCGAAACGCAGACTGGATCATCGAGCTCGGGCCGGGATCGGGGCCTCAGGGCGGAACCGTGGTCGCCGAGGGGGCTCCGCGCGAGCTCGCGCAGACCGGTACGGCGACCGGACGCCTACTGTAGGCTCCACGGCCTCGGTTCCTGGCGGCTTGTTCAGTGGTCTACGGGCCTTGCACCTGGCTATCTTGAACAAAGCGTGCCGCGCTTTCGCCTCAAATATCAGCAGACGCACCTCGAGCTGCCGCTCGGCGAGTTTACCATCGGCCGAAGCTCTTCGTGCACGCTCACGATTTCCGACGCGCTCGTGTCGCGACGACACGCCTCCCTTCGCGTCGGCATCGAGGCGGTATGGGTCGAGGATCTCGAGAGCCGAAACGGGGTCGTCGTGAACGGAGCGGTCGTGCGCGGGGCATGTCGGCTCACGCACACGGACCGCATCTACATCGGTCACGAGGAGCTCGTCTTGATCGATGCCGCGAAGATCACCGATCAACAGGAGACCGCGCCTCACGTGATCTGCGTGGGATGTGGCGCCATCAACGGGCCGAGCAGGCGCTGCTGCCACGATTGCGGTCAGCGGCTCGATTCTCAGGCCGGTGCCACCTGGAAAGAGCCGCGGCGGAGCTATCCAAACGACGACCCCTTCGACGACCCCGATGAGACCCACACCGGGGAGACCCGAGACGTCATTGCAGGCATCGCGTCCAAAGCGATCTCGATGGGTCGATTCGACGAAGCGGAACGCATGCTGCTCCCGCATATGGATGCTCTGCTCGAGCGCGGCGTGCGAGGTCAACGGCTCAGCAGCAGCCCCGATGAAGACCCCAACGCCCTGTTTACGACCGCGGTTGGCTATGCGCTTCAGCTAGCGCATGGACTCCGCGAGCCGAACTGGATCGACTGGGTCTTTCGAATGCACCTTGCAACCAGTCGCCTCATGGACGCGGAGACCATCGAAACGCTCCACGGCCTGGTCCGAAGCCAGGACTATCGTCGACGAAAGCACGTTCGAGCTTACCTGCTTGCCATCGCTGCTCGCCGCGATGACTACAGCCCGGCGGATCAGTTCCTCGCGCGTCGCGTGGATGGGCTCGCCGAAGTCATTCTTGCGCGCCAGGCCGTCTGAGCGGACCGCTGAACACGGTCCGTATGCGGTGGGTCCGTTCTTACGAGCGCGTCCGCCCGGCGCCCCATGGCGCCGAGCGGACATGGCCGGCGTCACTTCGCGAGCAGATCGCGGATTTCTTCGAGCAGCACCTGCTCCTTCGGCGGGGGCGGCGGCGCAGCCTCCTCGGCCTTTTCTTCCTTACGCCGAAGTGAGTTCATCCATCTGATCATCATGAAGATGACGAACGCGATGATGACGAAGTCGAAGACCGACATGATGAACGCGCCATACTTCAATACGGCGGCGCCGGCCTCCTCGGCCGCGGCCAGCGATTCAAAGCTGCCCTCACCCAGAAGGATGTACTTCTGGCTTACGTCGAAGCCGCCGGTGAACAGGCCGATGACCGGCATCAGGACGTCTTTGACCAACGACGCGATGATCTTGCCGAAGGCGCCACCGATGATGATGCCGACCGCCATGTCCATCACGTTGCCCTTCAGGGCAAACTCTTTGAATTCCTTGAACATTTCCTCTCCTCCTCGCGCGAGGGGCAGAACTGCACCCCACCTGGGGCACTCCTTACCCTAGGTGTGCGCGCGCGGGCAAGGACGTGCGCTCAGCCGCTTGCATTCAATGAGCGGCTGAACGCGTCGCCCACGGAAACGCAGACCTCGCGCAGCTCGAGCTCGCCGCCCACCAAGATTGCCAGTGGATTGACCTCCACCGCCTCCACCTCGTCGCGCCACTGATGCGCAAACGCGGCAAGCCGCATCAGCACGTCGCCGATCGCGGTGACGGATGCTGCGCGCTCCTGCGGGGTGCCCGCCAAAAGAAGCGAGCTTCCGCGAAGGCGCCGGAGGACCTTCTCGAGAGCTTTCGCCGAGGCGGGTAGCACCGTCGTCGTGTCGTCGCGCGACGCGCGCCCGTGCGCGTCTGCAAATCCGATCTCGGTGAGCACGGGACCGGAGTCGAGTGGCTCCATGCGAACTCGAAGCAGCGTCCGAGCCACCGTCGAAGCACTGACGGTGACACCGAGTAAGCGAGCCTCCTTCGAACGGCTCTTTCCGAGCGCCATGATCTGCCGAAAAGCATCGCGGGCCTGCCCGGACGAGTAGACCTCGGCTGCGAGGTCGGGATGATCCCACAGCCGCAGATCGGGGGACGCCAGGGCGACGCGGACCGGAAAGCCGATACGAGACGCTTCGGACGCCGCGCGTGATGGCGTCGCGCAGAGCTCTTCCAGGGGAAGCGGCACGTCGTACGGATCGAGGGCAGCCTTGCTTGCCGGATCGGAGAGCGCGCGCCTCGGGCCGAGAATCACATCGAGCACGGAGTCGGGATCCACTCCCTGAACGACGGGCACTTTGGGCCGCGACACATCCTGCGCCGCTCTCAGAGCACGAATCGCGGCTCCGACATCCGCAGGCGAGCCAACGGGTGCCGGCTCGGCGTCGTCGCGGCGGTGTCCGATCAAGCCGTCGTGAATTCGAACGAAGCCGCCATCTGCGCGGTGCCCGACGCTCTCCCCGAGGCGTGCGCGATCGACCGCCGGCAAATCCTTGGTGGAGGCGGTCCAGGGGCGTTCGCCGCCCACCTCGAGCAGCGCGAGCACCGCGAGCAGCGGCCCGGTCTCGTGAACGGCGGGCAGCCCCAAGTCGTGAAGAACGCCGAGCGGGTCGAGCCCGATGAGTGCCACCGGCGCTCTTCGATTGGCGGCGCGCGCCGCGTCGGCGAGCGTCACTGCCTCGTCCGGCTGCAGGGGCTGTCCAAGCGCAAGCGCAACCGGTGAGCCCTCGCGAAGCGCATCGGCCGCCGCCGTCCACGGCTCCGGGTGGACCTCGGGGGCCACCTGGGCGCCGATCCGGGTAGCGTCACGCGTCAGATCGACCGCCAGCTCCGGACAGTCACAAAAAATGCTCCACGGCTTCGACATCCCGCCGCTGCAAGCATACCCGTCGGGGCCTCTCGCGCCTACTTCCTCGGAGCCCGTTAGCGCCCCGAATTGCGTAGTGTGCACCGGGCTATCGATCCGAAACATCGATCGGGTCGAGCTTTGTGACGACGCGAGCTTGACGGCCGGAACGACGCGGTGATAATCCGGGCTCGGCGGGTGTAACCTCCCTGATCAACGGGGAAATCTGCCGGCGGGGGTCGTTGTGAGGGGAGTCGCGGCATGCGTCTGAAGCTGATTGCGGGCAATCTCATCATCGTCCTGTTGGTGGGGTTGGGGTCGTACCTCGTGGTGCGCACACAGCTCCGCACCGAGCTCGTCCGCGAGCTGAAGGACGGTATCGGCGACGATTCAGAGCTCTTCGGGAGGTCGTGGAGAGCCGATGGGGCGAGGCTTGCGGAGGGCGTGTCGCGACGTGCGGCGAGCAAGTCGGTCAAGACCGTCTTCACGGCCTCCGGTGATGCCAACCGGCGGCGCCGTGCCTTCGACGCGGCGCAAGAAGTCTCGAGGTGGTTCGGTGACCCTGCGCGAGGGCGGAGCGAGCGCCCGCACATCGTGACCGTGATCGACGAGACCGGCCGGGTGATCGCGCGCGACACGGATCCCAATCGCATGTTCAAAGAGCCTCTCCTTTCCCAGGTTTCGGTCCTTCGCGGGGTCTTCAAGAGGGGTGGGCCTCGATACGGGGTATGGCGGCACGACCGCAAGCTTCTCCAGATCGGCGTGGCGCCCGTCCGAAATGAAGAAGGCGGCATCGTCGGCGCGCTCCTCGTCGGCTATGACCTCTCGAACGGCTACGCGCAGCGGGAGGCGAAGCTGGTTGGCCACGATCTGCTGTTCATCACGCGCGAGGGGATCTACAGCACCTCCACGTCGGTCGACGTACGGAACGCCCTCGAGGGCGCGCTGTACGGTGAGCCTCTGGATGTCGACACCAACGCGGCCCTGCGGGGCAAGCCCACTTTGCCGTGGACGACCGAGCTGCTGCACGAGGCGTACGTCGGCGTCACCGCGCGGCTACCGATGTCGGGGAACACCGAGGCTGGGTACGTCATGCTCGCTCGACAGGACAAGCACACGGAGCTCGCATCCCTGGCCGACGTGATTCTCTGGTTGACGCTGCTGGGTTTCCTCGCCGTGGCCCTCTATGGATACATCATCGCCAACAACATCATGGAGCCGATCGAGCACATGGAAGACGATCTGCTCGCGGTGATCAACGGACGAAGCGACGTTCGCCTCGAAGTCGAAACGCCCGAGCTTGGCGGGCTCTCCTACCGCATCAACCAGCTGATCAATTTGTACACTGGAGTGGCTGAGGAGGATGAGGAGGGGCGGGCGGTGACGAGCAGCGGAGGCTGGGAAGCCGTGAGCGTCAGCGGCTCGGACTCGACAACGGGAGAGAGCCTGCCTAGCGCGGACGAGAAGCCCGATCCCGAAGCAGCCGCCCTCGCAGCGGTACCGGAGGGGGAATACTACGCTCAGCTCTATGCCGATTACGTGGCGGCGAAAAGATCGCTCGGCGAGGACGCTTCCGGCGTTCCGCAGGAGAGGTTCGTCGATCGGATCCGTGGCAACGCGGACCACCTCGCGACAAAACACGGCGCGAGAATGGTGCGGTTCAGAGTCGAAACGATCGGCGGCCAAGTCAACCTGAAGCCCGTCGTCATCCACTGATCCTCCCATTGCGCGGGGCTCCGGTTCGGCCTAGGGGTTACGCGTCATGGGACTGTTCGACGTGTTCAAAGGCGGGGGAGGGCTGCAGAAGCACATTGCCCGGGTCGGCAACAAGCGAGGCCAGAAACACGAACGCTGGGAGTCGATCCAAGTGCTTGCAAACGACGGCTCCGAGGAGGCGCTTCGGGCGCTCCTCGTCCGTTTCACGATTCGCGTCGACCCCAGCATCACCGACGGAGAGGAAAAGAACGCGGCCTTCCACGGCATCGTTCAGCACGGCGAAGCCGCCCTCGGGCCGGTGCGGGACTTCCTGGAGTCCTCGGACACGCTCGCGTGGCCCCTCAAGATCTTGAAAGAGATCCAGACGGAGGAAGCGGTCACCACGGTCTTGCTCGAGTTGCTTTCCAAGATGCACACCGAGTACGAGCGCGATCCGCAAAAGAAGATCGACGTGATCGCGACCTTCGAGGAGCGCAAGGATCCTCGAATCGTCGAGGCGGTCGCTCGCTTTCTCGAAGACATGAACGAGACGGTTCGTTTCCATGCGGTGGGAGCCATTCTGCATCAGGACGAGGCCGAGCATGCGCGCGATGCGCTGACCCAGGCTTTCCTCGCCGAGGAAAGCGTGCGCGTTCGCATGCGGATTCTCGACGGCTACGTCGAGCGCAACTGGCGGCTCACCGACGTGAAAGAAGAGGCCGCCAAGAAAATGCCCAACGGCTACACCCTAGGAAAGAAGGGCGAAGTCCGAAAACGCTAGGGACATTCTCCCCCCTCCCAACCGCCCTGATCTCAACCACTTACAACCCACACCGCGAAAACCCGAATTCAAGCCCACATACGGGTCTCGGAAAAAACACGACGCGGGCGCTCCGCGGATCGGAGCGGCCTGCGTGCGGTGGGGGTTGGTTGCTGTGTTG
>JAHELW010000090.1 GCA_024643985.1 Myxococcales bacterium
GGCACGTCCGCTCCGACCCACGTCGTGTCTTTTCCGAGCCCCTAGGCAGACGTCTTGCATCTAAACAGGCGGGCAGGAAGCAGGCGGAAGCGCGAGCCGGAACGGCGAAGCCCGGCGCGCATGCGCCGCCAAGCCGAAGCGCAGCGCAGGCGCGGAGGGAGGATTACGGGTGGGGGTGGGTGGGTCGGATATAACTAAACCAAACCAGGCGACCATTACGGCAACCACCTCCAAGCACAGGGCCCATGTCGTGTTTTTTCCGAGCCCCGTATGCGGGCGTCAATTCGGGTTTTCGCGGTTTGGGTCGTAAGTGGTTGGAATCAGGGGGGTTGTGGAGGGGGAGACTGTCCCCGCCTGGGCGGTGATTCTTGACATTGTCGATGTGGAAAATCATATATGCAGTCCGGTGAAGCTTTCGAACAAGGGCCGATATGGCGTACGGGCCATCTTTGACATCGCCTTTCACAGCGGTGGCAAAGCCACGCAGATCAAGGATATCTCGCGGCGGCAGGCCATTCCTCCGCGCTTTCTCGAGCAGATCTTTCAGGACCTCAAGCGGGCCGGCCTGGTGACCTCGAAGCGCGGCCCCCGGGGTGGCTACGCCTTGGCGATGGATCCAGACGACATCCGGATCGGGGACATCGTCCGCGCCCTCGAGGGGCCAATCGTGCTCGCGAGCGGCGACGGCAACGGCGACGGAGACGAGACGAGTCGGGTCGTCACGGAAAACGCGTTTTCGGAGCTCTCGGATAGCATCGAGGCGTGCTTCGACGGGATCACGATCCAAGATCTATGTGATCGGGGCGACGCCCACGGAGTTCGCCGCGCGCCGCCTCGACGTTACGTGTATTCGATCTAATGCCCGCTCCCGTCGTCGATAGCGTCCTCGATCTCGTTGGCGAGACCCCAGTAGTTCGCTTGCGGAACCTCTCGCCCGCGGGCGGCGCCACGATTTGGGGCAAGTGCGAGCATCTCAATCCCGGCGGCTCCGTCAAGGACCGCATCTGCTTGGCGATGATCGAGGCTGCCGAAGCCGAAGGCCGCCTCAGACAGGGCGACACCATCGTCGAGCCGACGAGCGGCAACACGGGGATCGGCCTGGCGCTGGTCTGCGCGCGCAAAGGATACAAGCTCGTGCTGACCATGCCGGCGAGCATGTCGCTCGAGCGCCGCGCGCTTCTCGAAGCCTACGGCGTCGAAATCGTGCTCACCGAGCCCGAACGCGTGATGGAAGGCGCGATGGAAGCAGCGCGGCGCATCGTCGAAGAGCGCGGCGCTTTCATGCCGGAGCAGTTTTCGAACCCTGCCAACCCGGGCGTTCATCAGACGACCACTGCGCGCGAGCTCCTCGGCGCGTTCGAGGGCGAGACGATCGACGCGTTCGTCGCCGCGGTAGGCACGGGCGGCACGGTGAGCGGCGTCGGCGCCGTGTTGAAGGAGCGAAATCCCGGGACGCGGATTTGTGCGGTCGAACCGTCGGCGAGCCCCGTCCTCATCGGCGGCACGCCCGGCCCGAGCAAGATCCAGGGCTTGAACGCGGGCTTCGTACCGAACAACTACCATCCCGAGGTCGTCGACGAAGTGATCGGCGTGAGCGACCGCGAGGCGTGGGACACCAAGCTCGCGCTTGCCAAAGAGGAAGGCCTGCTGCTCGGCATCAGCGCGGGCGCGAACGTGTGGGCCGCGACCCAGGTTGCCAAGTCGCTCGGCCCCGGACAGAACCTGGTGACGATCCTGTGCGATACCGGCGAGCGCTACTTCAGCTTGGGGGAGTACTTCCAATGAGCGCTGCGCACCGGATTCTCGTGGTCGGCGCCGGTGGACTTTCGTCCCCCGTCCTCCGACTGCTTTCGCAGAGCGAAGCGACGCACATCACAATCGTCGATGACGATGTCGTCGACGAGAGCAATCTGCATCGGCAGACGCTTTACGGACCATCGGACGTTGGGTCCTCGAAAATCGAGCGGGCGGCAGAGGCGGTCCGCACCCTCTCGACCGGCCCCACGGTGAGCATCGTCGAAGGTCGCTTCGTTCCCGACACTGCGCTTGGTCTTCTCGAGGAACACACGCTGCTCGTCGAAGGCGCCGACAACCTCGCGACCAAGTTCTTGGTTGCGGACGCGGCGAGGATCGCGGGCGTGCCCGCGGTGCAGGCGGGGGCCGTTCGCTGGGCGGGCTGGGCGCTTTGTGCCCTCCCCGATTCCGCCTGTCTGCGGTGTCTGTTCGAAGACATTCCGAGAGACCGCATCGAGACCTGCGCCGAGGCCGGCGTGGTCGGCCCGGTCGTCGGTGTGCTCGGCGCGCTTCAAGCGGCATTTGTCTTTCGCTTACTCCAGGGCGAACGCCCCGGGGGCGAGCTTTGGCACTACGACGCGCTTCGGGGCGCGCTTCGCAAGACGTTCGTACGTCGGAGGCGCGACTGCCCGCTGTGCAACGGAGAGATTCAAGACCTGCGAATGGAGCGATACACTGCGGCTTGCGCCGCATGAATCGAGACCCCATCTCTCAGGGCTCAGAAAGGAACGACAATGGCTGTAACGGTACGGATCCCAACCCCCCTTCGCACCCTCACCGGCGGCGCCGACGAGGTGCCGGCCGACGGCGCGACGGTCGCCGAGGTAATCGACCACCTCGAGGCGAATCACCCGGGCATGAAAGAGCGCCTGTGTGACGACAAGGGCGTGCGACGGTTCGTGAACCTCTACGCGAACGACGAGGACATTCGTTTCCTCGACAACCTCGAAACGGCGCTCAAGGACGGCGATACCCTGAGCATCGTTCCGGCGATCGCGGGCGGGTCCTCGCTTTGAAGCTCGACGCCGCAGCACGGCGTCGTTACACGCGGCAGCTGCTTCTCGGCGAAATCGGCGAGGCCGGCCAGGAGCGTCTTCTCGGGTCGACCTTCTCCGCGAGCGCAGCATCGGATGGCGGGGCGTTTTCCATGGCGGCGGACTATCTAGAGCGAGCTGGCTTGTCCCGAGACGACGCCGGGGACGAGGTTCGAGTCCCCGATCGGGCAGCTGTGATGCGATTCGCCGGCACGGCGTCGCTACAAGAGCCTGCAGCAGCGGTCGTCGGAGCGTTTTGTGCAGTGGAGCATCTCAAAGCCGTTCTCGGGATCGCCGAGGCTAGCGACTTTCCACCCGAGCTGACCTTGGGCACCGAGAGCTGATGCGTTTCCGAAAGATGGAGTCGATCGTCGAGGCCGTGGGGAACACGCCCCTCGTCCGCATGCGCACACTCGAAAAAGAGGTGCCGGGCGTGAAGCTCTATCTGAAGCTCGAGTACGCCAATCCCGGGGGCTCGGTGAAGGATCGCCCGGCCCGCCAGATGATGCTCGATGCCATCGAAGACGGAAGGCTGACGAACGACAAGATCCTCATCGACGCCACCAGCGGAAACACCGGGGTTGCCTACAGCTTGTTTGGTGCGGCGATGGGCTATCGAATCCAGCTCGTGATGCCCTCGAACGTCTCGCAGGCGCGAAAAGACATCACGCAAGCCTTTGGCACCGAGATCATTTACAGCGATCCGATGGAGGGCTCGGACGGCGCGATTCGGATGGTCCGCACGCTGGTCGCGGAAGAGCCGGACCGGTACTTTTATCCGGACCAGTACTCGAATCCTTCGAATCCACGCTCGCACTATCTAGGGACCGGCGCCGAGGTTCTCGAGCAGGTGGGCGACGAGGTCACGCACTTCGTCGCAGGTCTCGGCACCAGCGGGACCTGCATGGGCGCGACCCGGCGGCTCCACGAGCACTCGCGGAAAATCGAATGCGTTGCGATCGAGCCTGCGGAGGCGCTGCATGGCCTCGAAGGGCTCAAGCACATGGGGAGCTCGATCGTCCCGGAGATCTACGATCCGAACGTGCCGGACGAGATTCTGCCGGTTGGGACCGAGGCCGGCTGGGACATGTCGGACCGCCTCGCGGCGCAAGAAGGCCTTCACGTCGGCCACTCGACCGGGGCGAACGTCGCGGGCGCGCTCGAAATCGCCAAGCGCATCGGCGAGGGCTGCATCGTGGCGATCGCGTGCGACCGAGGCGACCGGTACTTCGCGCCGATGAAGTGGGAGAAGCACTATGAGTGGTGAGTCGTTCCCCTGGATCGAGGGCGACCTCGAGATCGACAAGTCGGTCATGGACGAAATCGAGCAGCACGCGCTCGAGGAGTACCCGAGCGAGAGCTGCGGCTTCGTGTTCGGCCCAGCGGACCAGCCGGCGCTCCTCGACGCGCTTCAGCGCGAGGAAAACGAGGCCGACAAGTACCACAAGCTCGACCCGGAGACGTTTCCGCGCACGTCAAACACCTACTTCAAGATCAACGAGCTCCGCGCGGCGCGAACCTTCGAGCAAGGCCAAGCGGAGGGCCGGCCGGTCAAAGTGATCTATCACTCGCACTGCGACGCCGGCGCATACTTCTCCGACGAAGACGCGGCGACGTTCGCAAACGAAGGCCAGCTGATGTGGCCCTGCGCCTACATCGTCGTCAGCGTAGTCGACGGCAAGCTCGCCGACCGCCGCCTCTGGGTCCACGAACCCGGCACCAACTCGTTCCGCGAATCCACGCTCACCGTCCGCGAATCAACGAGCTAGCGCGCGCTAGGTATGACGTTGGCGTTCCCGCAGGCGCGCCTTCTTCCCGCGCAGGCCCCGAAGGTAGTAGAGGCGGGAGCGACGCACGTGGCCCTTCGCGGTGACCTCGAGCTTTTCGATGCGCGGCGAGTGCAGCGGAAAGATACGCTCGACGCCTACGCCACCCGAGACCTTGCGGACCGTGAATGTGGCCCCGGCGCCCCCGCGGGTCTTTCGAATCACCACGCCTTTGAAGACCTGGATGCGCTCCTTCTGGCCTTCCCGGATGCGGAAGTGGACGTTGACGCTGTCGCCCACGCGAAACGCGGGACGGTCACGGAGCTGCGACTTCTCGATCGCGTCGATTTCAGGAACACTTCCACTCATCGCCAAGCCTCGTACCAAAACGGAGCCGGGAGGTAGCACGGGGTCAAAAGGGGGTCAAATCGTGTGTTTCGCTGCGTCTTTCGCGCCCAAAAGCCGATCGAGGGTGATCGCGGCGGCCGCCCGGACCGACAGGTGATTGTAGTCGGTTGGCCCTTCGATGGGGGCGAGGATCGCGCTGCAACGGTCGAGAACCGTTGGGCTCAGGCCGTGCCCAGTGCCGAATAGCAAGAGCGTTGGGCCCGACTCCGATTCGAGCCGTGCAGCCTCCTCGGCGTAGCTCCTCCGGTCGGCTCCGCTCTTGGCGGAGGTCGCGACGAGACGCGGCGGCTCCCCCTCCAGCGTTCGGATCTCCGCGATCGCATCGTCGATCGAGCGCGCTACGCGAACGAGCGCGAGAGCCTCGGTGCGCTCGGGAAGACGCTTCGTGCCCGCTCCAGTGGTCCAGTGATCGAGGATCTTCTGAACAACTGGATGCTCGGCCTCAATCGGGATCACGACGAAGTAACCGCGAAGCCCATACGTCCGCGCGCTCCGCGCAATGTCGTGCACATCGAGATTGGTCACCGACGTCGTGACCTCGTCCCCACCCCGGTCGAGCACCGGGTAATGCACCAACGCACAGTAAACCGCTCCCATGCCCGGCTTCTACCACGGGGACAGGCTCCCCCCTCGCAGACGAAGCAATTCCAACCCCTTACGACCCACACCGCGAAAACCCGAATTCCCGCCCGAGCGCTGAGTCGAAGCTGCTCTGGGCTCTGGCAGCTGAGTCGCCCTACTTCAGGACGTTGGCATAGTGCTCGTGCTGGCGTCGGAGGCTCTCTAGTGCGGTGTCCCCGATGAACGCCTCGAGCTTTTTCCGGATCAAGGGCGCCTTCGCGGTGACCTGAAAGTCCATTTCGTACACCGAGCCGGAGCCGGTTGGCGACAGCGTGATCGTCGAGTCGATCGTCGCGCCGGTGCCGGCGATCTTGAGATGACCCTTCCCGACTCTGCGGTCGCCGTCGCTTCGCCACTCCTCGCGCTCGACCAACACGTTCGTCGGCTTGAAGAGCCTCTTCGCAAAGCCGGGAAGCTCTTGCTCGACCTCGCGGGCAACTCGGGTCTTGATCACGTCGCCTTCGGTGCTTACCTCGGCCTTCACGTCGCGTTCGCCGAGCGCCTCGCATCGCGCCGTCAGGGCGTCTGGGTCGGTCATCAGCCGAAAGACGGCGTCGACGTCTCCGGCGTGCTCGAATCGAAAGCGGGGCATGGGGACGATCTACCCCGCGCCTCACGGTTTGAGCAACCACCGAGCGCGTGGTTGCTACTCGACGAGCTCCATGATGAGCTCCGGCGCGCCCGGCGGGCCGTACGGCCCTTCGAATCGCAACACCCGGTTCGGGGCCTCCGTTTCGACCCAGAGGTGGTACTGGGGCATCAGCGGCTTGGCGAGGCGCGCGACCGTGCCACCGACGCGAACGAAGTCGTTGAGATCCGGGTAGAGCACCAGCTCGAGCGCTGCCCTGGTCCCGCCAGGCAGCTCGACCGTGGTATTGCCCTTCGTCTCGACGTAGACCCGGGACACCATTCGGTCGTTGATCCACGAGTAGAACGCCCGGGTGCGTTGCGGCGCGGGCCATCCCAGCATGAGTGGCAACAGGACCTCCGGATACGTGTTCGGCGCCAGGCCGAGGTCGATTCCAAACTGGACGTCTTCGGTCCGGCGCGTCTCTCCGTCGATGTCGTACATTCGCCGCTGAAGCCGTTCGCTCTCCAATCCACGCGACGTTCGGCGCATCAGGAAGGCCTCTTCGATTGCGCCCGACGCGATCTCGTATCGCGTCGCGAGCTCGATGTGGCCGTCCCCAACGCTTCGAAAAGCAAGGCTGCCTTTCGAGCCTGGAACCAATAACCGATTTGCGTCCAAGATCGTGTTGAAGGCGCGCTTGGGCCTCGGCTTGAGTCGGTACTCGGTCGTGACGTCGAAGCCCCGAGGTGGGAGCGGTAGAAAGGCGTCCAGGGTCACCGGCCGATACGTTAGCCTCAGTGCCGCCGTTTGCGCCAGCCCGGCCTGGGTCTCTGCGGCTGCCTCGACGCCTCGCTCCACCCCTTCTATCTTCCTGTTCACCGCAATGCCGGACGAAAAACGGGAATCACTTGCCAATGGATCGCGCCGGCGGTGGCGGCTGGTCGTGGTCATCCTCGCGGTGCTGGCTGCCTGGGCTCTGTTTCGGGCGTGGGACACCGGGCAGCGCGTCGTTGCGCTTTCGTACAGCGAGTTCGAGGTGCTGCTCGAGGAAGGCAGGGTCGTCGAGGTCGTCGTGACCGACGATGTGCTTCGCGGGGAGCTGAGCGAGCCCGTGAAGGGCAAGACTCAGTTCGTGACCAACAAGGTCGAGCCCGAGCTTGCCGACAAGCTCAGGGAGCACGGGGTCGAGTACTCGAAGGAGCAGCAGAGCGAGCTCGGCCGCGCGCTTCTCTCGTGGTTCTTGCCGCTTCTGCTGTTGGTCGGGTTCTGGATCTTCATGAGCCGCCGACTCGCCGGCATGGGCGGTCCCGGTACCGGACTCATGTCGGTAGGCAAGAGCCGGGCGAAGATCTACGTCGAGTCGGATACGGGGGTGACCTTTTCCGACGTAGCCGGCGTCGAGGAAGCCAAGCAGGAGCTCCAAGAGGTCGTGGCCTTTTTGAAGGATCCGAAATCCTACGGCCGTCTTGGCGCCCGCATGCCTCGCGGAATCTTGCTCGTCGGCCCTCCCGGGACGGGAAAGACGCTTCTGGCGCGCGCGGTGGCCGGTGAGTCCGGGGTGCCGTTCTTCTCGATCAGCGGCTCGGAGTTCGTCGAGATGTTCGTCGGTGTCGGTGCGGCGCGCGTGCGCGACCTCTTCGTGCAGGCCCGGGAGAAGGCCCCGTGCATCATCTTCATCGACGAGCTCGACGCGCTTGGGCGTGCGCGAAACGCGGGGCCGTTCACCGGGGGGATGGACGAGAAGGAGCAGACCCTGAACCAGCTTCTTTCGGAGCTCGATGGCTTCGACCCGTCGACCGGCATCGTGCTGCTTGCGGCCACGAACCGGCCCGAGATCCTCGATGCCGCTTTGCTGAGAGCAGGCAGGTTCGATCGGCAGGTGCTCGTCGATCGACCGGACCGCATTGGGCGTGAGGCGATCTTGAAGGTGCACGCCAAGGGTGTTGCGCTCGATTCCGAGGTCGACCTCGCGGACGTGGCGGCCCTCACGCCGGGGTTCACGGGCGCAGACCTCGCGAACCTGATCAATGAAGCAGCGCTGGTGGCGACCCGAAGGGGCGCCGAGGCCGTCAGCGCTAACGACTTCACCGCGGCGATCGAGCGCATCGTTGCCGGCCTCGAGAAGAAGAACCGCCTACTCAACCCGCAAGAGCGAGAGGTCGTCGCCTACCACGAGATGGGTCACGCGCTGGTCGCGCTCATGTGCAAACGCTGCGACCCGGTGCACAAGGTATCGATCATTCCGCGCGGCATCGGGGCGCTCGGCTACACCATGCAGCGACCCACGGAGGACCGGTACCTCATGACGCGCGAGGAGCTCGAGGAAAAAATGGCTGTCCTGCTCGGCGGCCGTGCGGCGGAGAAGCTGGTGTTCGACCACTTGTCGACGGGGGCGGCGGACGACTTGGCCAAAGCGACGGACATCGCGCGGAGCATGGTCACCCGCTATGCGATGGTCCCCGAGCTCGGTCACGTGTCTTACGAGAGCGAGTCCGCGGCGTTTCTTCAGGGTCCGGCCCAGGCGTTCCGGACCCGTGACTACAGCGATGACACCGCGAGAGAAATCGACACGGCGGTCAGAACGATCGTTCAAAACGCGTTCGACGAGGCGCTCGGGATTCTGCAGCAGTCGCGAGATGTCCTCGAAGAAGGCGCGCGCCAGCTCCTCGAACGGGAGACTCTGGGCGAAGCCGAGCTGAAGTCCCTCTACGAAAAAGCCGAACCGGTGCCGGCCGCCGCCCCAGCGAGCCGCAGTTGAACCTGCGCGGGCTTCGTGGATGGGTTTTCGCGGTGTGGGTTGTAAGCTTTTGGAATTGCTTGGGTTTTAGAGGGGGATCATGTCCCCTTGATTTCGTCTAGGAGCTGGCGGTCTTCGTCCGTCAGGTCGGCGGCCTCTAGCAGATCGGGGCGGCGCTCTAGGGTGCGGCGGAGGGATTCTTTGCGGCGCCAGCGGGCGATTGCGGCGTGGTTTCCGGAGCGGAGGACTTCGGGGACCTTTTCGCCGCGGAACTCCTCCGGGCGCGTGTACTGCGGGTATTCCAGCAGGCCGGCGGCATGCGATTCGTCGGCGGCGGACTGCTCGTTGCCGAGGACACCGGGCAAGAGGCGCGCGGTCGCCTCGAGGATTGCGAGCGCCGCCACCTCGCCTCCGAGCAGCACGAAGTCGCCGAGCGAGACCTCTTCGTCCACCAGGCCGCGAATGCGCTCGTCGAATCCCTCGTATCGACCGCACACGAGCGTGAGTGAGTCGAGCTCGGCGTACCGGCGGGCATGGGCCTGGGTGAAGCGCTCGCCTTGAGGCGTCAGGAGCACGCGGCGGGTGATTCGCCCTCCCCGCTGCTCGTCGAGGAAGTCCAGGGCCTCCGCGACGGGACCCGGCATCAGCACCATGCCGCTCCCGCCCCCGTACGGCGCGTCGTCTACGGTGCGATGCTTGTCGGCGGTGAAGCGGCGCGGGGTGATCGTGTGCACGTCGATGCGCCCCGCGTCCCGCGCCTTGCCGAGAAGGCCGTGCTCGAGCGCCTCGAAGAGCTCCGGAAACAAGGTCACGATCTCGAAACGCATCAGGGCCGCCTCTGCAGGGGAATCTCCGCCAAATCCTTGAGGTGCACCTTGCCTTGCCGGAGGTCGACGCGCACGAGCCAAGGCTCGACCATCGGGACCTCGATGTACCCTCCGGGACGCTCGATTTTCAGGCACTCCGCGCTTGGATAGTCGACGACCTCGATGATTTTCCCGATCGGCTCGGAGCCTTCCACGGCCTCGAGACCGATCAGGTCTGCAAGGTAATACTCGCCCTCTTCGAGCTCAGGGAGCGCTTCTCGCGGCACGCACAGGGTGTAGCCGCGAAGGGCCTCTGCGCCTTCGCGCGTCGTCACGTCGGCCAAGCGCATCAACAGCGCCTTCGGCCCCCGCCGCGTCGACTCGACGTCCACGAGCGCAGGCTCCTCGCCCTCCCCGCCGATCAAAAAGACCTCGGCGAGCTCCTCGAGAAGCGTGGACTCCGGATTGAAGACGTGAACCCGAAGCTCGCCGCGAACGCCGTGAGGCTTGGCGATCACGCCGAGCTCGATCCACGACACTGCTGCGGCACCTTCCTTCACAGGCGCCTGCGAGCTTACTCCAGAATGTCGAGGATGGCGCGCTTGCGCAGCCGCGCCGACGTCGCCGACAGAAGCGTCCGCATCGCGCGCGCCGTGCGCCCCTCTTTGCCGATCACCTTGCCGAGGTCGTCCGGCGCCACGGTGAGCTCGAGCACGACCGCGCGATCCTCCTCGACGACGTTCACCTCGACGGAATCCGGATCGTCGACCAGCGAGCTCGCGATGTATGCAATCAGGTCGTGAAGCCTGTCCTGAGCCATTTTCGTATCCGTCTAGGACGCGTCGGCTGCAGCAGCCGTGGCCCTCTTGTGCTCGTTCACGACGTCGCGGACCCGGTCGCTGACCTGGGCACCCACGCCGACCCAGTAGTCGAGCCGGGGGTAATCGACGCGGGCTTCCTCGATCGGACGGCTCGGGTCGTACGTCCCGATCTGCTCGATGAACCGCCCATCTCGCGGCTTTTCCTTGTCGGTGACGACGATGTGATAGTAGGGACGCTTCTTGGCGCCGGCGCGTGCCAGTCGAACCTTGACCATGGATTCCTCGTAAAAGGGCAGGCCTCGACCCACCCGAAAGACGCCGGAAGCTAGTCAGAGGCCGCCCCCCCGTCAAGCCGGGGCCCCGGCCCGCTTTTTGCCGCGCCGGGCGCGGTTGCTAGAACCAAGGAGATGCGATGCTTCCTTGCGGCTCTGGCTCTGGCCCTCTGCTTCGGGTGCAGCCGAGGCAAACGCCCGGCCGCCGAGCCGGTGCCGGACCTTCGCCTCGCCGTCGTGACCGACCTCAAGGGGTACCTCGAGCCGTGTGGCTGCACGAGCAATCCGCTCGGCGGGATCGATCGCCTCGCCGCCCAGGTGAAACAGCTCCGCGAAAGCGGTGTGCCCGTCCTTCTCTTGATGGCGGGGGACGTGTTCTTCGACACGGCTACGATTGAGCCGGCGCGCGTCGATCAGGCCCAGCGGAACGCGAAGACGCTTGCGGGCATCCTGAGCTCGATGCAGGTCACCGCCGTGCTGCCCGGCAATCGCGATCGCGCGCAGCCGCCGGCGACGCTCGAAGGGGTCGTGGCGAGGTCGAGCTTCCCTTGGCTTGCGATGAATGCACCTTCGGAGGTGTGGACGGCCGAGGTCGGCGGGCATCGAGTGTCTGTCATCGGCGTGCGGCCAGGCGCGACGCGCGAGGAGGTCGCTGCATCCGTCGGTGCGGCCGAAGCGCGGGCGGACGTCACGGTTGCCCTCATCGATGGCACCCGCCGCGACGCAAACCGAGTCGGGGCAATTCCCGGCGTCGACTTCGTGGTGCACGGGGGGCTCGATCAGGACGACGCGATCCCGCCGCGCCAGGTCGGAAGGGCGTGGGCGCTTCATGCGAGCCGCCAGGGTCAAGGGCTCGTGGTCGTCGACGTGCACCTTCGAGACGCAGGCAAGCGGTTCGAAGACCGAAGCGATTGGTCCCGGTCGGAGCGGGCCGCCCAGCTCGACCGGCAAATCGGGGAGCTCGCCGCGAAAATCGAGCGCTGGGAAGCGTCCGGGAGCGTCGACGAAGCCGACTTGGATCCGCAGCGCACGCGCCTCGCGGCGCTTCGTGAGGACCGAGCGTTGCTCGACGCCCCTGCGAGCCAGCCGAAAGGAAGCTCGTTCGTTGCGCGCTTAGTCCCTCTTCCGAAGAAGTCGCCGCGCGATGCCGAGGTCGAAAAGCTCATGCGCGAGCACGACAAGGCGGTGAACGAAGCGAATCGGGCCGCGTTCGCGAGCCTGAAACCACCGCCGCTCGGCCCCGAGGACGTCGCCTACGTAGGCTCGGCCGCGTGCAGCGGCTGCCACCAAGAAGCCTACGCGTGGTGGCAAGCGCATCCGCACGGCGTTGCCTATCGCACGCTCCAGGAGCGCAACAAGGAGTACAACCTCGACTGCGTGGGCTGTCACGTGACCGGCTACCAGCAGCCGGGCGGCTCGACGGTGACGCACAATCTCGACGGAGCGCTCGTCAACGTGGGGTGCGAGAGCTGCCACGGCCCGGGCGGAGCGCACACGAAAAACCCCGAAGTCGCGATCCTTCGAGACACGCCCGAATCCACGTGCGTAGCGTGTCACAACGCCGAGCACAGCGACCTTTTCGACTACGAAGCGTACATGAAGACCTTGGTCGTGCCCGGCCACGGGCTGCCGGTAAAAACGCCTTAGCGCGAGGGCAGACGCGCCGTCAGGCTTCGAGCGACCTTGGCTTCACGTTGCTTCGAATCCAAGCGACGATCTCGTCGAGCTGCGCGCCGGGCGTGAAGATGGCGCCCACGCCTCGCTCGAGCAGGCTCTGAAGGTCTTCTTTGGGAACGATGCCGCCGCCGAATACGAGGATGTCGTCCGCGCCCCGATCGGCCAACGCGTCGAGCACCGCCGGAAAGAGCGTATTGTGGGCGCCCGACATGATCGAGAGGCCGACGGCGTCGACGTCTTCCTGGACGGCCGCTACCGCGATCATCTCCGGGGTCTGATGGAG
>JAHELW010000262.1 GCA_024643985.1 Myxococcales bacterium
GATTGGCGCGCAGCCCGAGGAGCGGCGTGCGTGGCCTACACCTCCAGTCTTACGGGCCACCTTTGCAGGCCGCTCCGATCCGCGGAGCGCCCGCGTCGTGTTTTTTTCGTGCCCCGTATGCGGGCGGCTACCCGTACAGCGAATTGAGCGCGTCTTGGTACCGCTGTTGCACGATGCGACGCTTTAGCTTGAGCGTGGGAGTCAGCATGCCGTTGTCGGTGGTGAAGTCTTCTTCGCCGACGTAGATCTTTCTGACCTTTTCGAAGCCTTTGAAGTCCGACGAGAACTTGTTGACCTCTTCCTCGACCAGCGCCTGCACCTGATCGCTCTTGGCGAGTGACGCGGGATCGGGGTCGAGGCCCCGCTCCTCGGCCCAGCCCTTGAGAACTTCGTAGTCCGGGATCACCACGGCCGTGTTGAACTCCCGGTTCATGCCGTAAACCATCACGTTGGAGATGAAGGGAGAAAGCTTGATCTTTTCTTCGAGCGGGGTCGGTACCACGTACTTCCCGTTCAGCAGCTTGTATTGCTCTTTCACACGGCCAGTGATGTGCAGGAAGCCCTCGTCGTCGAAGCGCCCCATGTCCCCGGATCGAAAACCGCGGACGCCGTCTTTTTCGAGCAGCACCTCGGCGTTGGCTTTGTCGAGGTTGTGATAGCCTTCCATGATGTTGTGCCCGTAGATCACGACCTCGCCTTGGGTCGGGTCCTCCGTCGCCGCGACATCGATTTCGATCTTGACGCCCGGAATGGGCTTTCCAACCGAGCCGATCTTCCGCGCTCCCGGGTAGTTCATGGTCGCAATCGGTGAAGTTTCGCTGAGCCCGTAGCCCTCGTAGACGGTGATCCCGAGGTTATCGATGAACTCGGCGACTTCTTTGGAGATCGCAGCGCCTCCGCTGAACGCGTACTTGAGCCGCCCGCCGAACCGCTCGCGAACCTTCGAGAACACGAGGCTGTCGAGGACCTTGAACTTGAAGTCGAGCCAGCCGCTCTGCTTGCCTTCCGCGGCAAGTGCTTTGCGCTTTTCGGCCGTTTCGATGGCGGCGTCGAAGAGCTTCTTCTTGAGCCCACCTTCTTCGTTCATGCGCGCATGAAGGCCGTCGTAGATCCGGTTGAATACGCGCGGAACGCTGGCAAACACGGTCGGTCGCACCTCGGCGAGGTTCGCGATGATCTTGTCGACCGCCTCGGCGAGACCGATCGACGACCCCATCGAAAAGAGGCCGTGGAGCTCGACCGTCTGACCAAACGAGTGCGCCCACGGCAAGAAACACAGCGAGCGATCGTCGGGCTCGAGCGGAAAGACCGCGTGGATCGCGCTCACGTTGTATGCGAGATTTCGATGCGTGAGCCGGACGCCCTTCGGGTTGCCGGTCGTCCCCGACGTGTAGATGAAGTCGGCGATCGCATCCGGACCGGGGTCGACGAGGTCAGACGGCTCGTGTTGAAGCAGGTCGGCAATCGCGTGCTCGCCCCCCTTGGGCGTGCCACTGAGCACGATGACCTCCTTGAGATCGGGAAGCTCGCTTCGAAGGTTGCGGACGCGCCGCGCGATCTCTTCGTTGGCCACGAACAACACCTTCGCGCCACAGTCCTTGAGAATGTGCTTCCAATCCTTGTCGAGCTGCGACTCGTACATCGCGACGTAGGCTGCGCCGAGGCCGTAGGAGGCATAGGCGCCCATGGCCCACTCGGGGCTGTTGTTCGCAATGATCGCCACGCGGTCACCGGCCTCGACATCGAGGTGCTGAAGCGCGGTGCGCAGACGGCGCACGCGATCGCCCCACTCGGCATAGGTCATCCAATGCCACTGGCCGTCTCGCTTGACACCGAAGAGCGCGCGGTCGGCGAACTCCTTCATCGAGCGATTGAATACTTGAACGAGGCTTTCGAACTTGGGCTGAAACTCCGGCATGGCCGGAGCATGCTACCAATCCTGATACATCGTGCAACTCCGGAAAATCCCGGTCTTTGCGGTGCTCTCGGGGCCGCTCGTCAGTTGCTGAGCAGCGCGTCGCATTCGGCGCTGATGTAGCCGAGGGCCACGAGCTGCTTGCAGAGCTCAGGCGTCATCTCCTGCTTTTCCTCGCTGAGCCCGGGCTTCTTCTTGCCCGACGCCGCGGTGCCTGCCGCAAGCCAGCGGCCTCGGTCCGAGGCGCCGAGGAACTGCCCGTGCAGAGTGCGCAGGTAGCGCTGCGCAATCGGGTGCCGCCGGCCGTCGAGCTCGTTCTTTTCCCAATAATCGTTTCGAAGGTCGAAGATCACGTGCGACAGGTTGCCGCGAATGATGAGCTTCCAATCACCCCCACGGATCACGCGGCGGTGATCGAGGAAATCGCTGAATGCGACGTACGGCCCGACCGGCCAATCGCCCCGCATGAAGCCGAGCAAGCTCCGGCCTTCGAACTGCTCCGGGATCGGTAGCCCGGTCGCGTCGAGAACCGTCGGGCCGATGTCCATCGTGCTGACGACCGGGCCCACCCGCTGATTCGCCGGAATGACGCCCGGCCAGCGAAAGAGAAGCGGGACCCCGAGAAGCTCCTGGTAGACCGAATGCCCGTGGCCCCAGGAGCCGTGTTCCTGGAACTCCTCACCGTGATCCGAGGTGACGGCGACGATGGTATTTCGGTCGAGCCCGAGCTCGGCCAGCTTCGTCATGAACTTGCCGAAGTGCTCGTCGTGGTAGCTAATCTCCCCATCGTGGAGCGCTTCGATTCGTTCCTTGTCGCGCGCGGTGAACTTGTACTTCTTCGGGTTCTTCTTGGCTTCGTCGAGCATCAGATGCGTACGACGATTTTTGACTTGGCCGCTATACGGCCTGGCGTCGTACATCTTCAGATAGCGGTCGGGCGGATCGTAGGGAACGTGCGGATCGATTGTCTGAATGTAGACGAAAAACCGCTTGTCCTTGTTCTTCTCGATCCAGGCCTGCGCCTCGCCGAATACGTTCGAAGCGTTGGTGTTCCGCCGCTCGCGAATGTAGTTGGTGTAGTGGTCCCAGCCCTGGTCGAAGCCGAACGCGTTGGAGACGTACCCGTTGGCAATGAAGCTCGCAGTGCGAAAGCCCGCTTTCTTGTAGACCTCGCTCAACATCAGCGCGGAGCGGGGTAGCCTCGAAGCATCGTGCTTGGTCTTGTGCGTTGCCGGATGAAGAGA
>JAHELW010000263.1 GCA_024643985.1 Myxococcales bacterium
GGTAGTCCGCCCTCGCTTTCTCGACGCGCTGCTCGCAGAGCTCGGACGTCGGATCCTCGCAGCGTTCCCGAATCACTTCACCGGCGCGCCAGCAGCAAGCCTCGTAGCCATCGACGGGCTCCGGGCATTCGAGGCCGTCCTCGGTGACGATCGCCGATTGGAAATCTCGGTACTCCTCGGAGTTACCGTGCCCGGAGAAAACCTCGACGAGACGCTGGAGCTCGTCGTCATCGAGGTCGGCGCGGAGCTGCTTGTCCCAGGTGTAGCCAAGCGGCGTGTAAAAGCCCCAGGTCGTGCCGTGCGGAATGACGAGGGTGTCGAAACCCCATTGATGGAGCTTTTCGAAGAGCACGTCCGGGCTTCCGGCCCGCTCGCGACAGGTCGGGGGGAGCTCTTTCGTGTGAAACCCTTCGGGGCATACCGGGTAGCGGCCGTTCTCCCGGATGTGCCTGGCAAAATCGAGATAGCCCTGCTGATTTGGAAACGCACGCGCCGGAATCGTCAAGAGCGGCCAGAGCGCGCTAAGCTTCGAAAACGCCCGAGTCGCGATGCCCGGCGCCGCAATCGGCCGAGCCGGAAGCGACTCGTCGGCGTCGTACTTGAAGATCACGTTCTTGTGCCCGAAGTGAGCGTCGGGGGTGAGGCCGACCTGAGTCCATTCGAAGCCCGTGAACGCGATGACGTCGGGCTGCGCGGCCTCCGAAGTGACCGCGTTGCACTGGCGGACGGACTCGCGGGTCATCTCCCAGGTGCGCGGGTTCAGGGCCTCGGCGTGATCGGTGAGCGCGTAGAAGTCGAGCTGTGAGCAGAAGCGGGCGAAGTCGCAGGCGTCTGCGGGCGGATGGACCCCTTCCCCGCCCATCAGCGGCAGGCTCCACATGAACGCATCGACCGAAAGCGTGGTGTGTACGTGAAGGTCGCCGAACAGGATTCGGTTGGCCCCGGGTGCCGCTCGCTCCTGACCCACAGCGCGAGCGCTGACGTGCTCGGCCGCGAGCGGCACGCGCGTGATCTCGCCATCGAGCTGTGGGTCCGCACCCCCATACACGAGCCAAAAAGCCAAAACGAGGAGGACCAAGCCGAGAACGACCGACAGACAGCCCTTTTTCCACCAAGCCACGCGGCCGGAAGCATAGGTCGGGATCAAGGGGTGTCCAGACACGGTTGCCGCGGGCGTTCTCTTGAGGGTTAAGCCCGGGTCGTGCTACCGAACCGGAGGTGGGGAGCGCGAAAATGCGCGTCAGCAGAACAGAGACAGGTGCGCCGCGGGTCGCTCACGTGACGACCGTCGATCTGTCGCTCAGGTACCTGCTGCTGAACCAGTTGCAGCGGATTCGGGACGAGGGCTACGAGGTTTTTGGCATCAGCGCCGACGGTCCCGACGTGGCGACCGTCGAAGCGCACGGCATCCCGCATTTCGCGGTCCCGATGACCCGACGCTTCACGCCGCTTGCGGACCTGCAGGCGCTCTTGGCCCTCACCCGCATCATGCGCCGCGAGCGCTTCGACGTCGTCCACACGCACACGCCGAAGGCGGGGCTCTTGGGCCAACTCGCCGCGCGCTTGAGCGGGGTGCCCGTCGTGGTCAACACCTTGCACGGCTTTTATTTCCACGAGGGCACGAAGCCGCTGCCGAGGCGGTTCTACATATGGATGGAGCGAATCGCCGCCCGGTGCTCCGACGTGATTCTCTCTCAGAACGAGGAGGACATGGCGACCGCCGTCGCGGAGCGCATCGCCCGACCCGACCTGCTGAAGTGGCTGGGCAATGGAATCGACATCACGCGATTCGACCGAAGACGGCTCTCGAGCGAACGCCTGCGCGAGCTCCGCGACGAAATCGAGCTGGACGCCACCGCACCGGTCGTGGGATTCGTCGGCCGCCTGGTAGAGGAGAAAGGCATCCTGGACCTGATGGAGGCAGCGGTCTCGGTCATCGCCGAGATTCCAGACGCCCAGTTCTTGATCGTCGGCCCCTATGACGAGGAAAAGCCGGACGCGCTCCGTCCCGACGTCGCCGAGCGATACGGCGTGGCCGACCGCTGCCGATTCCTCGGGATGCGCGACGACATGCCCGAGCTCTACGCCCTGATGGACGTGCTGGTCTTGCCCTCGTACCGGGAGGGCTTCCCGCGCGCGCCGATGGAGGCGTCCGCCATGGGCGTGCCGGCGGTGGTGACCGACATCCGGGGGTGTCGCGAAACCGTCGAGCACGAGGTAAACGGGCTTCTTTTCCCCGTGGGCGACGCGGACGGGCTCGCTCGGGCCCTCATCGAGCTTTTGCGCGACCCTGCACGCCGCCATCGGATGGGCGTCGCCGGACGGGCGATGGCGGAAGACCGATTCGACGAGCAGAAGGTGTTCGAACGCGTTCTACGGGAGTATGAAAGGTTGCTGAGGTGAGCTTCTACGGCCGAGTCGGCAAGCGTCTTTTCGACCTGAGCATCGCAGTACCCGCGGCGATCGCGCTCGCGCCGGCGGGGCTGGTGCTCGCAGCGCTCGTTCGCGTGAAGCTCGGGAGCCCCGTCCTCTTCCGGCAGCAGCGCCCCGGCCGCGGTGAGCGAATCTTCGAGCTGATCAAGCTCCGCACGATGACCACGGCGCGGGACTCGGAGGGTGCGCTGCTTCCGGACGACGAACGGCTGACCGCCTTCGGACGCCTCCTCCGCTCCACGAGCCTCGACGAGCTCCCAACGCTCTGGAACGTCATTCGGGGCGAAATGAGCCTAGTCGGGCCGCGCCCACTCCTCGTCCGGTATCTCGACCGCTACTCGCCGGAGCAACGCCGCCGTCACGAGGTCCCGCCCGGCATCACGGGTTGGGCTCAGGTCAACGGCCGAAACGCCCTCAGCTGGGAAGAGAAGTTCGAGCTCGACGTCTGGTACGTCGAAAACGTTTCGCTTCGCACGGACATCGCGATACTCCTGAAGACGGTGGCGCACGTCTTCGGACGACGCGGCATCGCAGCGGAAGGTTACGCGACGATGCCGGAATTCATGGGGACTCGAGATGATTGATTCCGTGGCCATATTCGGGACGGGCGGATTCGCCAGAGAGGTCGCGTGCGTGCTGCACGATTTGGGCCGAGGCGATCGGATTGCCGCGTTTCACGAGCCCGATGCGGTCTATCAGCCGCGTGAGCTCCT
>JAHELW010000091.1 GCA_024643985.1 Myxococcales bacterium
CCTAGAAGGAAGTGAGTGGGGGAACTACGATGGCGTGCTCGCCGTTGCGGCCTTGCGGGCAACCCACGTCGGCATCTACGACGTCGACGCACAAGGAAACGTGACGGACCGGGAACGCGTGATCGAAGGCCAAGGACGGCTGCGCACCCCCCGTCAAGGTCCGGACGGTCTTCTCTACGTCACGACCGATCGACGGAGCGACGGCGACAGAGTGCTTCGCGTCACGCCGATTCCCGTGGAGTAGCTAGCTCCTGCGGACCCTAGCTGCGTCTAGCACCCCGCCGCCGCGCGCGCCGCGTGACCGCCTCGAAGAACCGCTGGAACATCGCCGCGTCCCGTGACACGGGCTGCCGCTGGTCCTTGCTGTCGCCGGATTCCGGGTAGAGCTGATACGCGGCGTTGAGAACGCGGTCTACTGCCTTGGGCGCGACGCCGTAGGCAAACTCGAACAGGTTGCCCGCCATGATCGCCACCCGCTTCGGCCGATTCACGATGCCTTCGACGATCAGGTCGACCGCTTCGTCCGGCGTGCGCATTGGAAACGACTGGTAGATGGTCGTCGACTCCATCATCGGTGTCTTGACGAGCGGCATGTAGATGGTGGTCACGGTGACGCCGTCCTTCAGTACCTCGACCGCGAGGATGCGGCTGAACGCGTCGAGGGCCGCCTTGCTGGCGATGTACGCGCCGTAGCGCGGCACGTTGACCTGCACGCCAATCGTGGAGACGTTCACGATCTGGCCCTTCTTTTGCGCCCTCATGCCCGGAAGGAACCCCATGATGAGACGTACGGCCCCGAGGAAGTTCAGGGAGAGCGTGCGCTCGAAGTCGTGAATCCGCTCGTAGGACTTCGCCACGCTCCGCCGGATCGAAATGCCCGCGTTGTTGATCAGGATGTCGACCTGGCCGTGGTCCTCGAGAATGGCCGCGATGACGCGCTGGGTGTCGTCGGCGCTGGTGAGGTCTCCGGGATAGCTGAAGGCCGTCCCGCCGCGGGCCTCGATGGCTCGCTTCATCTCCGCGAGCTTCTCTTCCGACCGTGCAACGAGCAGCACCTTTGCGCCGGCGTCGCCCAGGCGGTTCGCGAGCGCTTCCCCGATGCCGCTCGACGCGCCTGTAATCACGATTGCACGACCAGAAACCCGCTCGCGCAACGCATGCTCTTCGCTCTTGCTCATCGATGGTCCTCTCTTACGGCTGGGGCGGGTCAAGGGAGCCGGCGGTTCTCGTCGGGGAGGTCGAGCGCGAGCGTGCCGCCGGGGTTCAAGATGTTCTTTGGATCGAAATGACGCTTCAACGCCCGAAAAACCTCGAGCTCGTTCTTGCCGATCTGTCCCTCGAGCCACGGTGCCGTCATCTTTCCGATGCCGTGATGATGGCTCATGGTCGCGCCCGAAGATTGGACGGCATCCAAAATGCCGCGATGAAACTCGAGGAACTCTCGGTAGTCCATCTTCGCGATGAAGATGAAGTAGAGGTTGGCGCCCTGGGGATAGCAGTGCGACATGTGGGTCATGCAGACCGTCCGAGGGCGGCTCTTCACGAATCTACGCACGTGCTCGTGGACCTTGGGCAAGTCCTCCCAATTGGTCGCGCACTCGAGCGTGTCGATCAGCACACCGTAGTCCTGCAGGTCCTCGCGCATGTACGGATCGGTGAAACGCCCGTGCTCCCACTTCTTGGTGATCAAGCCGGTGGTGTACATGCCGCCTCGAGAGCGACAAACCCGGCGTAGCCGGCGCTTGACCAAGGACGTGTAGGCACGATCGCCATCCACCGTGCCCAGCATCAGGCAGCGCTGGCCCTTCTTGAAGCCCCGAAGGCTCACGAGCGTATCGATCGGAGTACCCTCGACGCCGTACAGCTTGAAGGCCACGTCGGTCTCCTCGGGATCGGAAAGCCGAAAGACCGATGGAAGCCCGAACTCGCCCTGCATGATCTCCCGCGCTGCCGCACACGCCTGCGCCCAGTCGGGAAAGATGAAGCTGAAACGCGCGGTGTTTTCCGGCTGATACCGGAACACCTTCAGCGTCACCGACACGAGGATTCCGTAGGCCCCTTCGCTGCCGATCATGATTTGGTCGAGGTTCGGCCCGGTTGCGTACGCGGGGACATCCACGGTTCGAATCGAGCCGACGGGTGTGACGTATTCCTGGCTGAGCACCAAGTCCTCGGCTTTGCCGTAGTACGTCGAGTTCTGGCCCGCGCCGCGCGTGACGACCCATCCTCCCACCGAGGAAAACTCGAAAGACTGGGGAAAGTGCCCGCAGGTGTACGCGTGGGGTGCATCGAACCGATCGCGCGCATCGTTCAAAGCTTCCTCGAGCGCCGGCCCGAGGATGCCAGGCTCGACCGTGACGGTCTGATTGACCGAGCTCAGCGACAAGATGCGATTCATGTGCGTGCCCAAGTGAATCGAAACGCCAGCCCGCACGCACTCGGTTCCACGCGTGACGCTCGAGCCGGCACCGTACGTGTAGAGGGGGATCTCCTGTTCGTGGCAGTAGCGAACGATGCGCTCGACGTCGCTGCGGTCTCGGGGGTGAAGAACGAGATCGGGAAGATTTTCCACCTGATGGTCCCGTAAGCGAAGCGCGTCGATCATCGTCTTGCCGTAGGACACGCGAAGCCGGTCGTAGACATCCGTGCTCACGTTCTCGTCGCCCACGACGGCTCGAAAGTGCGATACCTGCTCTTCGGTCAGGGAGATCGGCGCGTCGGCGGCAACCTCCTCGAGGCCGAGCTTCTGCGGCGTCTGAAAGTGCCGGTCGTCGAGCTCGAACACCTCTTTCATGAGCTCGTACAACCGCGGGTTCGGATGTTTGAAAGCGTCCGGTGCGCCCCACTTGAACGCAGACCGGTACGAGCGCGCAGGAAGCGCTCCCTCGAACCAGTCAGGTGTAAACGAATCGTTGCCCGACATCTTGTCGCTCCCTCAATGCTGCGGCTTCACCGGCATGTCCCACGGGGTGCCCACGAGCGCCAGCTTCATGCGTTGGAGCCTCGAAGGCTGAGGCCGCTCCGGACGAAGCGGCAAATCGTGATCCTCGAGCAGCCCCGACTCTAGGCCTTCGAGGGTTTCGAGCCGACCGTAGGGCGAAAGCAGCCCGTTCACGGCGTCGCGGTCATCTGGGCTCAAGCTCAGGTATTCCCGCTGCAGCACTTCCAGGCAGAACACGCGATAGTGAACGACTTTGAGCCTACGATAGGTCACGCCGTGCGCCTCGTGGTCGACGCGAGCCTCGCCGTCGGCCCAGGCGCGCGCGGTCGCGAGAAGAAACGGCCAATAGCTCTGCACGATGTCCTTCAGGAAGTAGCGCCAACCCGGATGTGAGAAATCGGTGAACGCGGGCTCGCTGCCGAGACGGCTAGCCCTGGCGTTCCAGACCCGGCCGACCCACGCGTAAACCGCCGGTGCACGCTGCTCCATCACGAAGCTCGGCGCGGGATCCTGTGCGTAGTGGCGGAACATCGGCCCGAAGAGGCCGATGTCGACGAGGCTCGGGTGGCTACCGAGAAGAAAAGGCTGATCCTCGAGAAGCATGCTCATCGCGTCGAGCAGGTCGAGGTAGTGCTGCTTGATGACCGGCTCGGTCTCCTTGCTGAGCCCGTCCCCTTTGAGGTAGGTCGATATTTGGCGGCGACCGTAGTACCAACCGCTGAGCCAGCTCGGGGCCGGGAAGTCGGGCAGCACTTCCTCGCCGATTCGCCGCATCAATAGGCGACGCGTCGCCGCCGGCACCCAGCGCCAGTAGAGCGCAGCGCGCCAGCACCACTCGTCCGCGTAGTCCTCGACCAGCTTCGACATGAAGCGACGCACTGGATCGATCGGAACGACCGGGGGATTGGGGTATTGCGCCTCGAGCCACTCGATCATCGGAGTCGTGTCTTTGAGCCACTGCCCGTCGGCGAGCCGAATCACGGGCACCTTCATCAACCCGGTCGCTGGCAGGACCTCCTCGAGCATCGTCCGGCTGGTGGCGAGGCGTCGCTCGTACGGAATCTCCTTGTAGCGAAGGTATGCCTCCATTTTCCCGCTGAAGTACGACATGTCCGCGAGGTACACGGTCATGGGCTCCCACTCTGGATGTCGTGACTGGGTCATGCTCGGGACGGGCGACGATAGCATGTCGCTTACTTCGCGGAAGATCGTATACCTGCGGCCGAGAAGGAGGCGCTGATGGCTGAAAGAGAAGTCGCTCTCGTGACGGGCGCATCGATGGGCATCGGAAAGGAGCTGGCCAAGCTCTTTGCGGCCGACGGTCGCGACGTGGTGCTCGTCGCACGCAGCGAAGACAAGCTTCGAAGCTTGGCCGAGGAGCTCGAAAGCACCCACGCGGTCTCCGCCCACGTGATTTCGGCGGACTTGACCGACCCCAACGCGCCCGCCGCCATCTTCGAAGCGGTGCAAAGCAAGGGGCTGCAGCTCGACTACCTCGTCAACAATGCCGGCTTCGGCACGACCGGCCCCTTTGCGGAAGCGGCGCTCCCGGGCCAACGAGACATGATCCAAGTCAACGTAACCGCGCTCGTGGCGCTCACGCATCTCGCGCTTCGGGGCATGCTCGCTCGCCGAAAGGGGCGCATTCTCAACATCGCATCGACAGCCGGCTTCCAACCCGGGCCGGACATGTCGGTCTACTACGCCACCAAAGCCTTCGTGCTGTCGTTTTCGGAAGCAGTAGCCGAGGAAGTACGACGCACCGGCGTGACCGTGACCGCGCACTGCCCTGGCGCAACCGCGACGGAGTTCTCGCACACCGCCGGCAACGCAACGAGCTTTCTCTTCAAGCTGGGAGCCGCCCCGACGGACCGGGTCGCCCGCCACGCGTACCGATCGATGATGCGCGGCAAGGTGGTTGCCATCGAGGGTCTACTCAACTGGATCGCGGCGTTCAGCGTGCGCCTGAGCCCGAGAGCCCTGGTGCGCAAGATCGCCTACTGGCTGAACCAAACCTCATGAAACCCAAGACCATCAGGTGTACTTCTTGAGCTCGAGGCGCGCGACCATTCCGCGGTGAACCTCGTCTGGGCCGTCGGCGATGCGAAGCGCCCGGGCCATGCCCATCAGGCGTGACAGCTCCGGGTCCGACATGCCTTCTCCGCCGTGAATTTGAATCGCGGCGTCGGTCACGGACTGGAGCACGTTGGGCGCGATGACTTTGATGGCAGAGATGTCGACGAGGGCGCCAAAGGTGCCCATCGTATCGAGTGCCCAGGCTGCCTTCATCGTCAACAGCCTTGCCTGGTCGATGGCCATTCTCGAATTCGCGATGATGTCTCGGTTGCCGCCGAGGTTCGAGAGAGGCTTACCAAACGCGATGCGATGCACGGCTCGCTCGCACAGCCGCTGGAGCGCGCGCTCGGCCGCGCCGATGGCGCGCATGCAGTGGTGAATGCGTCCCGGTACGAGCCGGCCTTGGGCGATCTCGAAGCCGCGCCCCGGGCCCGCGATGATGTTCGTCACTGGAAGGCGCACATCTTCGAACAGCACTTCGGCGTGGCCGTGGGGCTCGTCGAGGTGGCCGAAGACGGGCAGCATGCGCAACACCTTCACGCCCGGCGCATCGACTGGGACCAGCACCATGGAGTGCCGCTCGTGGCGGCCTGCATTCGGGTCCGTCACGCCCATGAAGATGAAGAACGCGCACCGTGGGTCCCCGGCGCCGCTCGTCCACCACTTCTGCCCGTTCAGGATGACCTCGTCCCCGACGACTTCGCAGGTCGCTTGCATGTTCGTGGCGTCGCTCGATGCGACCGCGGGCTCGGTCATCGCGAAGCCGGAGCGGATGTCACCGGCGAGAAGCGGCTCGAGCCACTGCTGCTTTTGCTCTTCCGAACCGTACTTGACGAGAACCTCGGCGTTGCCGGTGTCCGGCGCGCTGCAGTTGAACACCTCCGGAGCCAAGAAGCTACGCCCGGTGATCTCGGCAATCGGCGCGTAATCTCGGTTGTCGAGACCTGCTCCGTGATTCTCGTCAGGCAGAAACAGATTCCAGAGACCGAGGTCCTTGGCTTCCGACTTGAGCTGCTCGACGATGGGGGGAATCTTCCACTGCCGCCAGTCGTCCGTGCCCGCCAGCTGGTCGAGATACGTCTGCTCGTTCGGAAGAATGCGCTCGTCGAGGAAGCGCTGTACTTGCGCCATCACCCGCTGAGCCCGCTCGGAGTGCTGGAAGTCCATCGAGGGCGGTCATACCGCATGGCGACATCTGGTGCTAGCTTGGCGCGCACCCGGTCGAAGCGATCATGGCAACCGAGACGAATCCGCTGGTCGACGACGAGCTCGTCGATTTCCTTCTCTATTCCGTCCTCGACGCGGAGGCGCTCTGCGAGCTGCCCGCCTATCAGCAGCACTCGAAAGAGACGTTCGACATGTTCATCGACAGTGTCCGACGCTTCGCCCGGCAGGACCTACTACCGACGTACAAGCCGATGGATGAGAA
Source organism: Myxococcales bacterium (assembly GCA_024643985.1). Classification (GTDB taxonomy): domain Bacteria; phylum Myxococcota_A; class Polyangia; order Polyangiales; family Houyiibacteriaceae; genus SG8-38. Next base: position 6,447 of record JAHELW010000091.1, read on the forward strand.
CGCGCCGACCTTTCGAAACGGCCGCGTTCACACGCATCCCGCGCTTCCGGCCTTGTACGACACGATGGTCGAGCTCGGTGTCCTCACGGCAACTCGCCCCGAATCAGCGGGTGGGCAACGGATTCCGCTGCTCGTCCACACCCTCGCGAGCGCGTATCTCATGGCCGCAAACCTCGGGGCCTACGGCTACATCGGGCTCACTCTCGGGGCGGCCCACCTAATCGAGGCGTTTGGATCCGACGAGCTCAAGCGCCGATTCATGTCCAAAATGTACGACGGCGAGTGGACGGGAACGATGGCGCTCACCGAGCCCCATGCGGGGAGCAGCCTCGGCGACATCACGACGACCGCGAAGCCGACGAGTGAGGGCTACTACCTGATCAAGGGAAGCAAGATCTTCATTTCGGGCGCCGACCACGGAGTGAAGGACAACGTAGTCAATCTGACGCTGGCGCGCATCGAGGGCGCTCCGGCAGGCACCAAAGGCATTTCGCTTTTCGCAATCCCGCGGCTTCGCGAAGAAGACGGTCAGCTAGTATCGAACGACGTGACGGTCGCCGGTCTCATTCACAAGATCGGATGGAAGGGGCTTCCGAGTCTCGCAATCGAATTCGGCGACGAGGGCGACTGTCGGGGATGGCTCGTGGGGGAGCCCCATCAGGGCCTTCGCTACATGTTTCAAATGATGAACGAGGCGCGCATCATGGTCGGGGTCAACGCTTTCGCGACCGCCTCGGCGGCGTACTACGAATCCCTCGGCTATGCGCTCGAGCGAAAGCAAGGGCGCGAGCTCGGCGCGCGAGGGGGCGACATGGTTCCAATCGTGCGCCACTCCGACGTCCGACGGATGCTGCTCCGCCAAAAGGCGATCGTCGAAGGCAGCCTCGCGCTTCTCGCAACCGTGTCGCGCTACGGCGACGTCGCCGAGCACGGCGTTTCGGAGGACGCACGGGAGCGCGCTGGTCTCCTGCTCGACCTGCTCACGCCGGTCGCGAAGACCTTTCCCGCCGAGCGGGGCTTCGAGGCCAATGCGCTCGCGATCCAGATTCACGGGGGATACGGATACACGAGCGAATACCTTCCAGAAGCTTACCTGCGGGACCAGAAGCTCAACTCGCTTCACGAGGGTACGAGCGGTATTCAGAGCATGGACTTGCTCGGGCGCAAAGTGATGGCCAAAGGCGGTGCACCGCTCCGGGCCCTCGCGGACGAGATTCACGCGACGATCGGGCGCGCGAGGGAGGCCGGCTGCGACCCGGAGCTATGTACGGCGTTGGAACAGGCGGTCGCGACCGTCGGCGCAGTCACGATGGAGCTCGGTCAACGGGGCATGGCGGGCGACGCCGACGGAATGCTCGGCCACAGCTGGGACTATCTCGACATGTTCTCGACGCTGGTCATCGGCTGGCAGTGGTTGAGCATGGCGGCTTCGGCCAAGACCGCGCCCCTCTCCGAGAAGCGTCGGCGCGCGACCGAGATCGCAACGCAGTACTGGATCCGTACGGAGGTGCCGCGAATCGACGTGCTCGCGAACCTGTGCAGGACGAACGAGCGATCTTACATCGACGCGCAGCCCGAGTGGTTTTGAGGCTCAGCGGGCTTTCTTCTTCGCGATCTTCTGTCGGCACACCCTGTTGATCAGACGGAGCTCCTCGAGCGTCTCGTCGATCTGCCGCTTCTTGGCTTCGAGCTCCGCGATCATCTCTGCGCTTCGTGCCGCCGAAAGCTCGAGCTGCTTGATGCGGCCTTCGCCGTGCTTGCCGTAGAGGTCCAAGTAGTCCTTGGTCTCCTCGAGGGAATAGCCGAGCGACTTTGCCCGCACGATGATGTGCAGGCGAGCCCGGTCCCGGCGCGAATAGACGCGAGCGCCGTTCAGCCGCTTCGGTGTCAAAAGCCCTTTCGACTCGTAGAATCGAATCGCCCGATGGGTGATTCCAAACTCGTCGGCGAGGTCCGAAATCGAAAAAATATCGGGCGCTTCGGCCTCGCCGTGTGCATCGACGAAAGCCCTGGCTGCGTCTTTTCTCGAGGCCGCTACCATCGGTGAGACGATAGCGCAGCATTCTTGCCGTCACAACAGCTCATTTACGCAGTGTGTGCCTGCTTGACGCAAACGTTAACCCAGCATAGGTAGCTTGCTCAGACCGACGAAGAGGAGCTTCGAGATGGACAAAGCCGTCATCACGTGCGCGCTGACAGGCGTGCTGACCAACCCCAAGCAGCACCCGGTTCCCGTCACGCCCGAGGAGATGGCTGCCTCGGCGAGAGATGCCTACAACGCGGGCGCCACGGTCATGCACATTCACTTCCGCCGCCAGGAGCCGGGCATGGGTAACTTTCCGTCCTGGGATCCCGAAGTCGCCGCGGCCGCAAGCGACGCGATTCGACAAGCATGTCCCGGCGTGATCATCAACCAAACCACCGGCGTCATCGACGATGATGTCTCGGGACCGATCGCCTGCCTCCGTAGGATCAAGCCAGAAATCGCCGCCTGCAACGCCGGAAGCCTCAACTATTTGAAGCTCAAGAAGGACAACACCTGGGCCTGGCCCCCCATGGTGTTCTTGAACAGCGTGGAGAAGGTGCAGAAGATGCTCGACGCGATGGAGGAGACCCACACGATCCCGGAGATGGAGTGCTTCGACGTCGGGATCGTGCGGTCGGTCGGGCTCTACCTTCGCGCCGGCATGGCCGAGGAGATGCACTACAACTTCGTGATGGGAGTCGCCTCGGGCATGCCCTGCGACCCGGATCTGCTCGAGCTGCTGATGAAGTACAAGGCCGGCGACGCGCACTGGCAGGCGACGCTGATCGGCCGGGAGGAGATCTGGGAGACACACCAACGTGCGGCGGACCTCGGAGGCATGCTTCGGAGCGGGGTCGAAGACACGTTTTACCTGCCGAATGGCGATAAGACGACTGGCAACGGACCGCTGATCGAGGCGCTCGCGCAGTGCGCGCGCAATGCCGGCCGCGAAGTCGCCTCACCCGCCGAAGCGCGCGAGATGCTGGGCCTCAACTGAGCGTTGTCAGGCGCGAAACCGAAGGGTAAAGACCAGCCATGGTGAACAAGGTGTACCCAAACGCGACGGAAGCCCTCGAGGGGCTGTTGAGCGACGGGATGATGCTGATGTCGGGCGGCTTTGGTTTGTGCGGCATTCCAGAAGCGCTCATCGAAGCCGTGGCCAAGTCGGGGGTGAAAGACCTGACGGTCGTTTCCAACAACGCGGGGGTCGACGGCATCGGCCTCGGCGTCATGCTGGAGACGCGCCAAATCAAGAAGATGATCTCGTCCTACGTCGGTGAAAACAAGCTGTTCGCGAAGCAGTTCCTCGACGGCGACCTCACGGTCGAGTTCAACCCTCAGGGCACGCTGGCGGAGCGCATTCGCGCGGGCGGCGCAGGCATCCCCGCGTTCTACACGAAGACGGGGGTCGGCACCCAAGTCGCGGAGGGCAAAGAAGTTCGGGAGCTCGACGGCGAGCATTACGTCATGGAGCGCGGGCTTTTTGCCGACGTCGCGATCGTGCACGCATGGAAAGGCGACACGGAGGGCAACCTCATCTACCGAAAGACGGCGCGTAACTTCAACCCGATGATGGCAACCGCTGCCAAGGTGACCGTTGCCGAGGTCGAACACCTCGTCGAGCCCGGCGAGCTGAACCCCGATCACATCATGACCCCGGGGATTTACGTTCATCGCATCATCCACAACGCAAACCCGTCGAAGCACATCGAGCAGCGCACCACACGCCCACGCCCCTGAGGAGAACACGATGGCCTGGACCCGCGATCAAATGGCTGCCCGCGCTGCGCAGGAGCTTCGAGACGGATACTACGTGAACCTCGGCATCGGCATTCCGACGCTGGTTTCCAATCACATTCCGGACGGCGTCAGCGTCATTCTACAAAGCGAAAACGGCATGCTTGGGATGGGCCCCTTCCCCTACGAAGGCGAAGAGGACGCCGACCTGATCAACGCAGGCAAGCAGACGGTCACGGAGCTTCCCACGACGAGCTTCTTTTCGAGCGCCGAATCGTTCGCCATGATTCGAGGCGGGCACATCAATTTATCCATTCTCGGCGCGATGCAGGTCGCCGAAAACGGGGATCTCGCGAACTGGATGATCCCCGGCAAGATGGTCAAGGGAATGGGCGGCGCCATGGACCTCGTCGCAGGCGTCCCGCGTGTGGTCGTCGTCATGGAGCACACGGCCAAAGGCAAGCCCAAGCTCCTCGAGAAATGCACCCTTCCGCTGACGGGCACGCACGTCGTCGATCTGGTCATTACCGACCTCGGTGTGTTCGAGATCGACAAGAAGGGCGGAGGCGGCATGACCCTGGTCGAAGTAGCCGACGGCGTCACGCTCGACGAGATCGCGGCCAGCACGGAGGCGAAGTACCGCGTGGCCGCGGGCCTCGGCTAACCGAACGCGAGCAGCACCGCCCCGACGTAGAGCCCCATGCCGATCGCGAGGATCGCCGTGTAGCCAGCGATCTGCTTCGCCTTCAATCCGGTGATGGCAAGGAGGGGCAACGCCCAAAACGGCTGAAGCAGGTTGGTCCACTCGTCCCCGAAGGAGAACGCCATGACGGTGCGGCCCGCATCGTAGCCGAGCGCCTCCGCGCTGCCGAGAAGCACGTCGCTTTGGAGCGCCCACTGCCCGCCGCCCGAAGGCACGAAGAAGTTGACGAGCCCGGCGCTCAGGAACGTCAGCAAAGGGAACGTGGTCGAGGACGCCAGAGAAACCATCGCGTTCGAAAGCCGCTCGATCATGCCGCTCGCCTGCATCACCCCGAGGATGCCGAAATAGAGCGGGAACTGGATGATGATCGCGCCGGCGCCGCGCGCGCCGTCGGACACGGAGCTCAAGAAGCTTGGAATCGACCCGTGCGCGGCGAGCGCGAGCGCCAAGAAAAACAGGTTCACCGAGCTCAAATCGAACGCCAGCTCGCCGCCGAGCCAACTCACCGCGACGACCGAGACGGCGGCGGCCCCCACGACGAAGGCGAGAATGGAACGCCCCGCGGGGCGGACGGCATCGTCGTCGGCAGCTCGACCCTCGGGCACGGTTGCCTCTTTGGGAGCCATTGCGATGCACAGGATGGGAAGGAGGAGCACCAGGCCGCCGCTGACGACGAGATTGAGTGACGAGAAGAGCGTTTCGCCGACGGGAATCGCTTCCCCGGCGCCCTGCGTGAACTGCGCAGACTCCGCGGCCTTGAGCGGCGCCGAGCCGCTGAGCCCGCCGTGCCAAACCGCGAGGCCCGTGTAGGCTGCAGCGCCGAGGACGGGGACATCCATCGGTCTTCCGTCTTCCGCGGCGCTCTCCGCGATTTCGCGCACGACGAAGGCTGCAACGACGGCCCCGAGCCCCCACTGCACGAGACCGGTCAGACACGCGACGACGGCGACGAGGCCGGCGGCGGCCGGAGTGCGCTTCGGCCACCGCGCAACGACCCGTACGAGCTTCTGCACGGGCGGGCTCGAGGCGAGGGCCTGCCCGGTCACGAGGATGAGGCACATCTGGAGCGCGAAAGCGAGCAGAGGCGTGCTCGAAAACCCGCCGTACCAGCCTCGAAGCACCTCCTCGACGGAGCCCGCGAGCCCGACGCCCGCGGCCAACGTGATCAGTGTGAGAACGATGGCGAGAACGAACGGATCGGGCACCCACCGTTCCGCCCAACGGCTGAATACTTCACCGAGCCGGGCCAGCATGGCGCGGAACATACCACCAAGGCATCGCGGCGAATACGAGCAGCGAAACGATGGTCACGCCAAGACGTCGCGGGCCGAGGGCGTCTTATCGAACATCGATGTCGTAAACGGACACTCGGACTTGACCCGGTAGCCCCGCTTCCGTGCCCACGTCACCATTGCCTCGAAGAAGCGGCGACCGCCTTGGTGACCTCGCAGCGAGGAATCGACCTCGGTGTGCTCGATTACGACGACGTCGCCGTCCTCGCACCGAAATCGCATGTGGCCGAGCTCGTTTCCGGCTCGGTCCATCAGTCGCAAATGCCCGCGATCCTGGAGCTGTTCCGCCTCGACCCGCAAACTCGGGCGTTCGTCTTCGTCGATCATGGTCCTCTTTCGCGTCGAAAGACGCAGAGCGC
>JAHELW010000264.1 GCA_024643985.1 Myxococcales bacterium
GCTGATGCGCGGATTCGACGCCGTGTTTTCGATCGGCACGACCAGCGTTTTTCCCTACATCGCAGAGCCAGTCATCGACGTGCGCCGTCGTGGTGGCCTCACGGTAGAAATCAATCCGGGCGCCAGTGAGGTTTCACACCTCGTCCACTATCGACTGCGAATGGGTGCAGCGGCGGCCATGGGCGCGCTTGTCCGGGCGTTGGATCAACACTAAGTTCTTCGCGTCATGGGGGATGACCAACGCCGGTATCGGTACGACGACGTGTACCAAGAGACCGTTGGGCTTTCGGACGGTGCGCGCGTCCAGCTCCGCCTGATTCGTCCGAGCGACAAGGAGATGCTGCGAGCGGGGTTCGAGCAGCTGTCTCCGGATTCGAGGTATGCCCGCTTCATGGCGCCGAAGACGCGTCTCACCGAGGGCGAGCTTCGCTACTTGACCGAAGTCGACGGCGTCGACCACTTCGCGTTGGGCGCGCTGAGGCGCCACTTGGTGTCGCCGCACGAGGGCGTCGGAACGGCCCGCTTCGTGCGCATGCGGGATGAGCCCGACACCGCCGAGCCCGCCGTCACGGTGCTCGACGCGTATCAGGGCAAGGGCCTCGGTACGATCCTCCTTCAGCGCCTCATCGAGGCGGCGTGGGAGCGGGACATACGCTGGTTCCGAAGCGAGCTGCTCGCGGAAAACAAGGCCTCCAAGAAGATGATGGAGTCACTCGGTCCGGACGTTCACTTTCGGCCGGCCGGCGATGGCGCGCTGGTCGCGACGATTCCCGTCCCCGAGCCGGATCGCACGCCTACCGTGCCCGGCTTTTTCTCCGAAACCCCCATTCAAAAGCTGCTGTCCTACGTCGCGCGTGCGTCCGTCACCATCCGGCCGCGCGTCACCCGGCCGCCGCCGCCGCCCGGTTAGGACACCTGCACGGGAAACATCATCGGGGCCCGCACTTCGGCCATACGCTCCGCATTCGTGAGAGCGCCGACGATGCGCAGTGCAAACGGAAACGCGGTTCCCGGCCCGCGGCTGGTGATGAGATTTCCATCGGCCTCGACGGGATGCTCGGTGTACGTGCCCCAGTCTTCCAGCATCGAGCGCACGCTGGGGTGACTGGTGAGCCTTCTGCCTTCGAACACGCGGTGGCTCCTGAGGGCGATCGGTGCGGCGCAAATCGCGGCGACCCAGCGGCCGCTTCGCTGCTGCTCGCGGAGCAACTCTCCGACGCGGTCCGACTGCGAGAGCCGCTGCGCACCCTGCGCGCCGCCTGGAAGAACGAGCACGTCGAAGTCGCCTTCGACCTCTGCGAGCGCGATGTCGGGCGCGATGATCACGCCCCGGCTACAGCGAACGGGGTCACCGCCGTCCACTCCGGCGACGGTCACGTCGATCCCGCCACGCCGCAGGACGTCGATGCTGATGACCGCTTCCATCTCTTCGGCGCCTGGGGCGAGCAAGACCAGTGCTCTTGGTTCGTCCGTCATTTCATTCCCTCACAGCTTCTCGATGGATCGGCCCGGCAGATTGCGCCGATTCGCTCACGAAGCGCCTTCTCGAGCCGCTTCATTCCGAGCCCTTTCGCGAGATCGACGGCAGCCGAAGCGCTGACTCGATCGACCACGAAGGCTTCGAGACCGAGAAGCGCCGCGGCACGCTCTCCCGTTCTGCAATGTACCACCGCCGGAAGCGCGTCTTGCTGGTCGAGCGCCCTCGAGAGTGCGCGTGCGTTTTCCTCGGTGAGCCCCGCGGGACCTGCGACCGGAATCGACGTGAATTTCATCCCCAGCCGCTCCACGAGCGCGGGCTCTCCTTCGTCGCCCCGTTCGGCGTTCGTGCGCAGCGAAATCACGGTCCGGTAGCCAGCCTCCTGGATGGCCTTGAAATGCTCTCGGGTCGGCTGTCCGCCGACGAGCAAGCCGGCCGGCGAAACCCGCGCATTCGGAATCGGCACGAGCGGCGGCGTCTGATCGACGTTCTTCGGAGCCGTCGGCTTCTCTTGCGCTTCGTCCGCGCGTGCAAAGCCGGCCATTGCAAACGCAGCAGCCAAACACACGAACCACGAAAGAAGACGACGCCTCATGGAATCACCTCACACCTTGCCCAGTTTGAATCGCCCGCGCCGCGACGCGACCCGAATAGATGCAGCCCCCGAGAAACGTGCCCTCGAGCGCCCTTTTCCCATGCATGCCGCCGCCGCCAAAGCCGCATGCCTCGCCGACGGCGAACAAGTTGGGAATGGGCGCGCCCTGCCGGTCGAGCACCTTGGCGTCGAGGTCCACCTGAATTCCACCGAGGCTCTTGCGGGTCAGAATGTGCGTTCTGATCGCGATGAGCGGCATCGCTCGAGGATCGACGATGGGAGCCATGTTGCACGTTCGCAGCCGGTCGCCGAGGTACTTCCGGACGTGCGCGATGCGCCGCAGCTGGTCGTCGTTGTGCAGCTTCGGACCTCGAGCGATGTTCGCGTCGTAGTCTGCGACCTCCCGTTCTAGAAGCCTTGCGTCGACGTCGTTCGTTCCGGTGAGAGCGTTCATCTTGTCTGCGAGCTCGGCGATGGTGCCGGCCGCCACGAAATCGGGGCAGTGGTCGATGAACTCCTGGACCTGCTCGCCGTTGCCCTTGAGCAGCCGCACGAGGAACGAAACCAGCTTCTTTTCGCGGACGGCTGGGTTGAACTCGGCCCCCGACACCGCGAACTCCTTGTTCGCGATCTTGCGGTTCATGATCTGCCACGAGTACTTCTTCTTCTCGCGGCAAATACGATCGACGAGGAGCAGCGTGTCGAAAGAGCCGACGAGCGGCGGATCGACGAAGCGGCGCCCTTCGTAGCTCATCCATAGGTTGGATTTGCCGGGAACGAGGCTCAGGCCGTAGTTCGGAAACGGCGGCGCCCAGTGTTGGACGCCCGCGGCGTAGTTCCACATCTTCTCTAAGTGGGTGACGTTGGCTCCGAGCTCCGCGGCGCGATCGAGTAGCCGTCCATCGGCTTCGGGGATCGAACCGTTCAGCATTGCTTCCGGCGGCTCGCCCCACTGATCCCGCGGCCAAATCTCACGAACCTTGTCGTGGTTTCCCGCGATGCCGCCCGCCGCGATGACGACGGCGTCCCCTCGGGCTTCGAACGGCGTCCCGTTGTTC
>JAHELW010000092.1 GCA_024643985.1 Myxococcales bacterium
TCCGCATGCACAGCCGTGGACGCCGCAAAGTGCGACCTCGAGCTCTACGCGTGCGTTTCGTGCGACGACGATCGCCAGTGCGACGACGCGGAGGGCTTTCCTGGGACTGCGAACGCGTGTGCCGACGGTGTCTGCGTCGACTGCACCCCCGAAAGCGAGGCCACCTCGTGCCCCGGGGACCCTCGGGGCTTCAGCTGCGACCCGACGACGAACACCTGCACCACGACGGAGGTCGGAAGCCGAAGCGTTTGCGAGACGTGCATTGCCGACAGCGAGTGCGGGGATGAAGAAGGGATGCCGTCGGATGACGATCGGTGCGTGGAGATGTTTTATCCGAACATGGAGACGCGGTTTCCCGATGAGGAGACGGGGTTTTGTTTAAAGATCTTTGCGCCGGGTGGTTGCGATCAGCCGTATGCGATTCAGATCTCGGAGCGGCTAAGTCTTTCCGATGACACGCTGAGGGACTACTGCGGGATCAACGAGACGTTGACGACCTGTTCAGCGGTTCGGGCGCTTGATACGAACGCTGATTGCACGCCCGGACAGGACGATGACTGCCCAGAAAGCGGACTATGTCGAGACGTCGGAGGGCTATCCGACAAATGCACGTACCGATGTACGAGCCTTGTTGAATGTCTGCCTAACATGCCACCGGGTCGACCAGGTTCTACCTGCGGCGCCTCAGGCACTGGCGGCGACGACTACTGCGGCGGCTAGCGAGATTTCAACGAAACGCGCGCGAATTGTGTTGTAAACGCCGTCTTCGATCGGCATTCTCAACTCCCGTTTCGTAGCGCGATCCGAGGTGCTTGCTGAACGTCTGAGGGGTGCTCCGACGATTGAGTCGCTCTTCGACAAAGCGACACGAGCTTCTCGGCTTGCGTGCCGCGTAACGAACTGCGTTTACTTAGCTTTTTCGGAAGGAAGAAGAAAATATCGCTTTCGGCTGAGTCGCTGTTCAGCGGGAAGCAAGCGCGAGTTCTGTATACTAGCTCACCTAACTTGTCCTAGTGGACTTCATGTCTTTCCCCCCGGATATGCCCGAAAAATCTTCCCCTGCTGACTCGATCGCGATCATCGGACTTGGCTGCCGATACCCGGACGCCAAAAACCCGAGAGAGCTCTGGGAAAACGTCTTGGCCCGTCGCCAGAGCTTTCGTCCATTCCCCGACGAACGCCTTCCCCTCGAGGAGTATGGCGACCAAGACAAGAACGCGCTCGATAAGACGTACGCGCAGCGCGCCGCAGTGATCGATGGGTTCGAATTCGACTGGGCCAGTCACCGCATCCCCAAACAGGTATTCGAACAGACGGACATCACGCACTGGCTCGCTCTCGAGGTCGCGCTTCAGGCTCTCAACGACGCGGGCTACGAAGCGAAACACCTCCCGCGCGATCGTACCGGCGTCGTCATCGGCAATACACTGACCGGCGAGCAGCAGCGCGCGCACCTCCTGCGGGGACGCTGGCCCTTCGTCCGCAAGACCATTCGCGCGGCAGGCGCGAAGAAGGGTCTAGACGCGGCGACGCTCGAAGCGCTCGTCGCCGAAACGGAGCAGGTCTACAAATCCTTCTTCCCCGCGCCGAACGAAGACACCCTTGCGGGATCTTTGGCCAACACGATCGCCGGAAGGGTTTGCAACTACATGGACCTCCGGGGCGGTGGATATACCGTGGACGGGGCATGCTCGTCGTCGTTGCTGTCGGTCGCGACGGCCGCAAACGCGCTATGCGCGCGCGATATCGACGTTGCGCTTGCAGGCGGCGTAGACGTGAGCCTCGACGCGTTCGAGCTCGTTGGCTTCGCCCGCGTCGGCGCGCTCTCCGATTCGGAGATGAAAGTATACGACCGCGGGGGCAACGGCTTTCTCCCGGGCGAAGGCTGCGGCTTCATCGTCATGAAGCGACTCGAAGACGCGCTGCGTGACGGCGACTACGTCTACGCGAGCGTGAACGGCTGGGGCATCTCCTCAGACGGCAAAGGCGGTATCACGGCACCAACGGTGGGCGGTCAAGGCCTGGCTCTCCGGCGAGCCTATGACCGCGCTGGATACTCGGCCCACCAGCTGGATTTCGTCGAAGGCCACGGCACCGGCACGGCGGTCGGCGATCCAGTGGAGCTCACGGCGATTTCGAACACCATCGACTCGTTCGGCGCAGCGGAGCCCCACCGGTGCGGCGTCACTTCTTTCAAGTCGCTGGTCGGTCACACCAAAGCGGCGGCCGGCATCGGCGGCTTGCTCAAAGCGATTGCCGGTGTGAACCGTCGCGTGATTCCGCCGACGGCCGGCTGCGACAATCCCCACGAAGTCTTCTCTGGAAAGGCGCACAACGTGTACCCGGTCCGCACCGGAGCGGTGCGAGACGCTTCGAGCACATTGACAGCCGGAGTCTCTGCGATGGGCTTCGGGGGGATCAACAGTCACGTCACGATCACGTCGGGCGGTCCACCCTCCGAGCACATTGCGCCAGAGCTGAACGAGCGCGCCCTCCTCGCCTCTCATCAGAAGACCGAGCTCTTTCTGCTCGCGGGGGAGGATCTCTCCGTGCTCGAGCAGCGAGCAAATGAGCTGCTCGCTCTCATCGACGGGATGAGCGCTGGCGAGATGCCCGATCTAGCGCGCGAGCTCGCGCGAAAGGTCGATCACGAAGGGGTATCGCGCGCCGCCATCGTTGCGAGCAGCCCGCAGGAGCTTCACCAACTCCTAGAAAAGCTCATTGCAGCCATCGATGTCGAGGTTGCTGCCGACAGCCTCTTCATCACCCCCAATCGCTCGCTGATGCTGACGTCTGGAGCCGCCAGCCCGCGCGTCGGCTTTCTCTTTCCGGGCCAAGGCTCTCAGCGCCTGAACATGGCCCGCACCTTGGTCGAGCGCTTCGACTGGGCAAGAGAGCTCGTCGCAAACGCGGACCGCTGGCTCGAAGAGGTGGGGGTCGAACCGGTCAGCCCGCTGATCTTTCGAAACACCGACCAGGACCTCGGCGGCGTCCATCAAAAGGCATGGATGCATGCGCTCACGCAGACTGAAATCGCACAGCCCGCGATCTGCCTCGCCAGCCTTCTCTGGCTCCGATTCATGGAGCGGCTCGGGATCGAACCCTCCGCGGTGGGCGGTCACAGTCTGGGGGAGCTCACGGCTTTTCACGCCGCGGGCGTGTTGAGTGAAAAGGAAACGCTTCAAATCGCCGCTTTGCGCGGCCGAGCGATGTCGAGTGTCGACCAAGAAGGCACCATGGCCAGCCTTGCCTGCGATCTCCACGCGGCGGAGGGCCTACTCGACGAGGTCGACGGCTACGTCGTAGTCGCGAACATCAACAGCTCCGGCCAAGTGGCGGTCTCCGGAGACCCTGATGCCGTCGCCCAAGCAGTCGAGAGGGCGAAAGCCGCGGACATCGGCGCAATCCCCCTCCGCGTATCAGGAGCATTCCATTCGAAGCATTTCGAACCCGCCGCGGAGACGCTTCTTGATTCGAAGCTACTCGCGAGGGAAGTGGGGCCGTTGAGAGCCACGCTGCTCAGCGCGGCTGACGGCCGCGTGGTGTCTTCCGAGGAGAACCTCGCCGAGTACTTTGCAAATCAGATGCTCGCGCGGGTCGACTTCCTTTCGCTCACACGGGCCATCGCGGACGAGGTGGATCTGCTGATCGAGGTAGGTCCTGGCACGGTGCTCGCTCGTCTCGTGCAAAGCACGCTAGGTAAGGCCGCGGCGCCATGTTTGGCTCTCGAGTCGAAGCCAGGGCGCGACCGGGACCTCAACATCGCGATCGGCGCTTTGTTCGCTCACGGCACCCGGGTGCAGGCGGAGAGGCTCTACGAGAACCGACTGGTCCGTGAATTCGTTCCGGCGAGCGAGAGGATCTTCATCCAGAACCCATGCGAGCAGCCTCTAGAAGAGCCGTTGGCCCAGGTGTACTCGATGAGCGGCGCGGATCGCACCATCCTACCTCCGGCCGGCTCCGAGGCGATTGCTTTGTCTCAAAGCATCCGCCAGCCCGGCCCGGTCACGGCAGCTGCAACCGCAGCGCTTCCGAGCGCCCTGCACGACACAAGTGGAGACCCGCGTGAATCGATGGTGGTTCTCAAGTCCGACCCGAGGACCATCTTGATCGACGCCATCGCCGAGCGTACTGGCTTTCCACGAGAGACGCTGACGGACGATCTCCGGCTCCTCGACGACCTCAACCTCGACTCGATCAAGGCCGTCGGCCTGATCTCCGAGACTGCCAGCGAGGTCGGGGCGGGCGAATTCGACCCAGGCGAGTACCTCAACGCAACACTGGCCGAGATCATCGCGACGCTGGAAGAACGCCAGAGCGAGGCCCCCGCCGCTTCCCGACCGGCTTCGGCTGAGGTCTCAGCCGAGGTTTCCTCGCGGTCACCGGTCGTCACGCGCAACTTCGCGATGAAATGGGTGAAGCGGCCCCTGGATGCTAGCGAACACGCAACGAGCCAGCCGCGAGTGCTAGTCGTCGCGCAACCGGATCGGTCCGCGAATGCAGCCGCGGTTCGTGCCCAGCTGCAGGCGCGGGGAGCCGCAGCGGAAGTGAGCAGCATCGAGGAGCTCACCCGCGACGGAGCAGTCCATTTCGATCACATCGTTCTGTTGCTACCGGGCGCGCCAAAGACAGACGACCGTACGGCCCTTCTGACTTGGACGAGGTGGCTGAGTACCATTGCGACGGCGCTTCCGAGGACGCCCTCACCCACGGGCTCTCGTCCGATGGTCACGTTCACCCGGTGGGAAGAGGATCCACGACGAGAGGGCTACCTCGCCACGGCTTTCGACGGCTTCGTAGCGACCTTGCACCTCGAGCGGCGGCAGGTTCGTTTCCGCTCCGTGGTCCTCGAAGACTCTCAGGTCGACCTGCTCCGCGTATTGGATGGTGAGTTTGGCCACGACGCCGCATTCGAGCAGGTCCGCTACGACTCGAACGGCCTGCGATGGGTGATCCAGCCAGAGCCCCTGCCAAGATTCGAGGTCCCCCGGGGCGGAGCGCTATCGGCTGGTGAGCTAGTCCTGGTCACGGGAGGCGCTCGGGGAATCACCGCCGAGTGCGCGCTTGCCCTGGCCGAGTCAGCCGGTGTGCGAATGGTGCTCATCGGAAGCTCACCGGCGCCACAAACCGCTCCGGATCGACCAAGCAGCCATCAGATCTCCGCTACGCTCAATCGTTTTCGTGAGAAGGACCTGTGGTGCAGATACCGTCAATGTGACCTGCGCGACCGTGACCAAGTCCGAGAGTTGGTGGAGAGCGTGCGCCAAGAGCACGGACCCATTGCTGGAGTCATTCATGGCGCAGCCGTGAACATTCCGCGACGGGCGGACACGGTGGGCGCCGAAGACGCTTTCGCAGAAATCGCGCCGAAGCTCCTTGGCGCGACCCACCTTTTCCATGCATTGGAGGAGAGCCCACCGCGGATCTTCATCGCGCTCACCTCGATTATCGGCGCAGTCGGGATGCCGAACAACGCCTGGTACGCGTTTTCGAATCAATCGCTCGACCATTCGCTAGGTCGGTTCCACGAGCGGCATCCCCAGACAGAGGTTGCAAGCATCGCCTACAGTGTCTGGGACGAAGTCGGGATGGGTGCAGACCTAGGGAGCCTCGAGCACCTCGAGAAGATCGGCGTCGAGGCGATTCCGGTCGAAGACGGCGCCGCTCGTTTCGTCGAGCTGGCCACGATGGACCCTGGCGCCCGAGAGACGATCGTCTCGGCGAAGCTCGGGGGCGTCGACACGTGGCGACCTAGCGCTGCTCCGCTTCCGACGGCGAACCGATTCGTGGACCAGATCACGTCGTTCGAGCCTGAAGTCGAGCTCACCGTGCGCACGCGGTTGACGACGGAAAGAGACCCGTACCTCCTGGATCACGACTACAAGGGCGAGCTCCTGTTCCCCACCGTGTTTGGGCTCGAGGCAATGGGGCAGGTTGCGGCCTGCGTGACTGGCCGGCGCAAGCTCGAAGAGCCCGTCATCATCGAGGACATCGAGCTGAAACGCCCCCTCATCGTGAATCGTGAGCGTGGCCTTGAAGTCGAGATAAGAGCAAAGGTTCTAACGTCGGACGACGAAGTTGACCGTGTAGAAGTCGCGATTGGCTGTGACCAAACCGGTTTTGGCTTGCCTCACTTCTCCGCGCGTTTCGTTCTGGGAGGCGACCTCACGGCCGAGCGCCTCGAGGGCGCCCGGTTGGAGGAGCCATTGAGCCTCGACCCCAAGAGACACCTATATGGAGACATCTTGTTTCAGGGTGCGCGGTTTCAACGTATTGACGCGGTTTACGAGCTCGACGCAAAGCACTGTCTCTTCACCGCCGAGCAGAATCCCTCGGAGGAATGGATTCTCGGCGATCCATACCTCCGCGACGCCCTACTCCAAAGCGTGCAGCTCTGCGTGGTGCCTGACCAATGCCTTCCCATCAGAATTGGGCGTCTATGCATCCAACGAGGGTCGCGCGCGCCGGGATCGCAGCGCTGCCTTGCCTTCATCGAAAGCACGTCGGACCGGATGTACGAAACACGAGTGCTGTCCGTCGGGCCGGACGGGTTCGTTCGGGAGACTCTGGACGACTATCACTGCAAGGTCGTTGACACCGTGGACACTTGGCCCGTCGCAGCGGAGCTTGCTCGCTTGTCCTTCGACGACGACGAGGCGCTGCCCACGGGCGAACAGAGCGAGTCAGGCGCGAGTTGGCCAGGAGGACAATTCTATCGAGCAGCTCCAGGGGCGGGGCCAGAAGGTCAGACGGTATTCATCTACCGCTTTCCACTCGCCGGTCAGGACTCCGTGAATCTCGGTAGGACCGTCAACTTCAGCAGCTATGCGCGTTGGGCCGGGCGAACGCGCGAGCTCGCAGTCATCAATACGCCTAATCTGCATCGAAGGCTCTACGAGATGCTCGGCTCCAATGCGTTCGCCGGCGCGACCAACTCGTTCGAGGCCTCGATCTTTGGATACCCTGGCGGCACCGACTTGATCGAGACTCATTTCTGGATTGCCGAAAGAACTCCGAGCGACTACGTCGCGCACTGGCGCTGGTGGCGACTACCATACTCGCGGGAAGACGATCGCGAGCTGGTCGCAACCAGCCGAATGCGAGTATCGGCAGTCGATATCATCGACCACGGCGTCATCGAGGTTGGAGCTTGGCCGGAGTTCCTGGACACCTCGCTCGTGAAGATGGGCCCGCAGCTTCTCCCTGCAGACTCCCCCACAGCGGCGCAGCTCCAGTTGAGCCGTGGAAATCTATTGCATCAAGAAGCCGATGGACCAAGGCTCGGCCGACTCCTGATGTCGCGCGTTTTCGAAACGAGCCTTCGCGACTCGAACCTCGTCGGCAATCTGTACTTTGGCAACTTCGGTTCGTGGCAGGGTCACGTTCGGGACGTGTTCATGCACCAACTCATTCCGGAATACTACAAAGGTAAGGGTGAGCGTGGAGAGCTCCTCTGTACGCATTTTTCTCTCCACTATCTCCGTGAGGCGATGCCTTTTGATCAGATAGAGGTGAGGATGTATCTTCGGTCGGTCTACGAGTCCGGGGTCGACCTCGACTTCGAGTACTATCGCATCGAGCCCGACGATTCTCGAACGAAGCTCGCAACTGCCCAACAATGTGCGGTTTGGGCGGCACGGGACGGGGCCGGGACGTATGTGCCCGCGCCCTGGCCGCAGGCGGTGGTGGACGCTCTGATGAGCGGTGTTTCCCGACTACGTACCGCGCCGCGGTAACCCCTTTTTCGGGCCGTTTCTCCACCAAATCGTGCTTTCTCTGCTTCGGAGATCTACCCTTAAGCCAGGGGAAGCAACGTACTTCGTTGCGATTGGGCGTGGAACGACTCGAGGCTAATAACGGACTGCAAACGGAGCTCACACTCTCCGACTACGAAGCTTTCCGCAAACCCAACAATGTCGCGGGGATGAGGACGGGGATGCTGCAGGCAGCGGTGCTCCTTCCGCCGTTCATATTTCTCGACCTGTTTCTCATACCAGAAGACTTCGTCATCGTTCAGGTGGCTCGCGTAGTCACGATGACCTGCGTCCTCGCGCTCATCGTTGCGATCAATCGCATACCGGAGTGGGTCGGACGTCACTCAGACGCACTTTGGTTTGCAATTGCCTGGGTCATCGGCGTCTTCTGCGCGATCTGTTGTTGGGCGCATACCGGCTACGATTCAGTCTACACCTTTTCCCTCATGTTCGTTTTCATGAGCAGCGCCCTGTCGGTCTCATGGCCCGCGTGGCTTTCGGCAACCTGCAACATCACGATTTATCTGACGTACATAAGCCCGCTCTTCTTCGGGCTGATTAGCATCGACCACTGGGAGATGACTTTGGCCTTCCAGCTGTTCGTGCTCGGAGTGGTGGTTCAGACCGTCATGATGCACAAAGGTCGATACCAATCCGAGAGTCAGGCGTTCTTTGCAAATGCGGCGCTTCAGAATACGACTGCTTCACTGGAGCAAGCGTACGAGCAGCTGCGGGAGGTCGACCGGCTCAAGTCGGAGTTCTTCGCAAACATCTCGCACGAGTTGCGTACCCCTCTTACGCTGATCATCTCCCCGGTGACGGAAATACTCCGGAGCGCAGGCCCAGGGGCCGAATCGAATGCCCTCAAAGTGGTCCACCGAAATGCCACGCGGCTCCTTCGAATGATCGACGATTTGCTCGATTTGGCCAAGCTCGAGGCCGGCGGGTTGAGGCTCCAGGTCAAGGATCTCGACGTAGGCGGCCTTGCCAAGCGAGTCGCGGAGAACGCCCGCCCAGCGGCACAGGCGCGGGGAATCGACCTGCGCTTCTCTACCAATGGCAGCGCTCCCGAGATGTTCGGCGATGAGCACCGGGTCGAGATCATCCTCACGAATCTGGTTGGAAACGCCATGAAGTTCACGCCTGAGAGTGGAACGATCGACGTTCGGGTAATTTACAACCGGGCAGGAGCTTCCGTGGAGGTTGCAGATACCGGACCTGGGATACCCAAAGAGCAGCAGGAAAGGATCTTCGACCGATTTCATCAGACCGATGGCTCGGAACGCAGAAGAGCAGGAGGAGTCGGGATAGGGCTCTCGCTCGCCCGACAGCTCGCTCAGCTGCATGGTGGTTCGATCACGGTAGAAAGTGAGCTGGGCAAAGGGTCAACCTTCACTCTGTTCCTCCAGGGCGGGAAGGATCATTTCCGCGAAGAGATCGTCGAACGGCGTGAGGCTCAGGTAGATATCCATCCATCGCGCCGCGCCGAAGATAGCTCTACGGTGTGGCCCGCTCTCGATATGGAAAACGCCACGGCCGAGCTTCGGCAGAGCGCGTGGCCCGCCGAGCAAGTGCTGCTCGATCGGGGGCGCTTACCCCGTCTGCTCATCGCCGAGGACGAAGACGACCTTCGCGGCTTCATCGCGGGGGTTATGAAGCAGTCCTACCTCGTCGACGCGGCGGCGGACGGTGCCGAGGCCTTGAAGCTCCTGGAACAGAATCGGCCCGACCTCGTCCTGACCGACGTGATGATGCCGGGGACAAGCGGGCTCGACCTCTGCAGAGCAATCAAGGGCAACCCGTCCCTCCAGCACATCCCCGTAATTCTTCTCACGGCGCGCGGCGAGGATGACGCCGCGCTCGAGGGGTACGATGCCGGCGCAGACGACTATGTAGCGAAGCCATTCCATACGAAAGTCTTGCAGGCCCGCATCAACGCCCATCTCAAGATGCGGGCGTTGAGCCTGCAGCTTGCCGATCAGGCGCGGCTCGTCTCTGCCGGGACCCTGGCTGCCGGGCTCGCGCACGAGGTCAAGAACCCGCTGAATGCCGCCGTCAACGCGGCTAGAGTGCTTGAAAAGGGCGGTTCATCGAAGGTTCCGAGCGAGAAATTGATGGGGGTCATCGTCGACGCTCTGGACCGCATCGACGGGGTCGTCTCGGCGCTGGGCGCCCACGCACGTCCGGCCGACGGCGCCGAAGTGGTTCCCTGCGATGTGCACAAAGCCGTGGAGTCGACGCTGCACTTGCTCGAGCACAAGCTGAGGGAAGCGGTCGAGGTGCATTTGGACTTCGAGACGACCGGCGACGTCTTCGCACCTGCACGCGCGTTCAACCAAGTGCTCCTCAACCTGGTCGACAACTCGATCCGCTCGGGCGCAAAGAAGATCTGGATCGAGGTTCGGCAGAGGGACAAGCTGATCTCCGTCGCCGTTGCCGACGATGGGCCTGGCGTTCCGCACGATGTCGTACACCGGATCTTCGACCCGTTCTTTACAACGAGAGCGGAAGGGGAAGGGACGGGGCTCGGACTTCATTTGAGCCGAAGAATCGCGCAGGAGTGCGGTGGTGAGCTAAGATATGAGCCTAGGCCCGGTGGGGGGGCTCGATTCGTGATGGAGATTCCCGCGATGGAGCAGGCGGCATGACAGCGCACGTGTTGTTCGTCGATGACGAGGAGCCGAATCTCGTCGTTTTCGAGGCAGTGTGTGGGGACGAGTTCCCCGTGTTGACCGCATCGAGCGGCGCAGCGGGGCTCGAGCTTATGAGGGAGCACGAGATTGGCGTGGTGCTCACCGACCAGCGCATGCCCGGAATGACGGGGATCGAGCTTCTGGAGACGGTGCAGGCGGAGTACCCGGACGCCATTCGGCTCTTGATCACCGCCTACTCGGACCTCCAGGCGGCCGAGGACGCGATCAACCGCGGGCACGTTCGCCGCTACATGCGAAAGCCGTGGGAGCCGGAAACGCTTCGCGCGGAGCTTCGCGACGCGATCGATCTCTACAACCTCAACGCGCGCGTGAAGGAGCTCGAGCAGCGTTTGCTCGAGACTGAGCGGGCGTATTCGCTGAGCGTAGTGGCGACGGGCCTTGCCGACGAGCTTCGTCATCCGGTTGGTTGGATTCGGAACAACCTCACGGTCATCGAGACTTCGGTGGAAGCCGCCGTCGCGGCGCTCGAAGAGGCCAACCCGAACGTGAACCGTGCACGCGGAACGCTGGCGCAGGTTGCGAGCGCCATCACGGATGCGCGCGACGGCGTGAAGCGCATCCTCGAGCTCACCGAAAAGATGGCGCAGCCGCCGGAGGACACTCCGGCCGAGGTCGTCAACCTCGCGGAGGCGGTCCGGGTCGCGCTCCGGAAGGCCGAAAGCAGCGGGCTTCGTGGGCGCGCGCTCATCGAAGTCGCGACCGGGGTCGAGCCGAAGGTCTCGGCGCCACGCACGAATCTCGTGCAAATCGCGCTCAACCTGCTCGCGAACGGGATTCAGCGCGCGGCTAATCGGGGCGACGGCCAGGGCGTCGTCCGGGTGTCGACCGCCATCCTAGGAGGCAAGGCGGTTCTCGACGTGTCGGACAACGGGCCGCTCATCGAAGGTGACATCGACGCCGTGTTCAGGCCGTTTGGCGTGGGCGGCCGCCTGCAGGGCGCAGGCGTGGGCCTCGCGATTTCCAAGCGCATCGCGGAAGAGCTCGGCGGCGCGCTTCAGGTCACGACGACCGACGACAAAGAAACCCGCTTCCGGCTGACGCTTCCACCAGCCACCAACGGTACGAGCTTGTCATGACCGCGGCGACGAGACCGGGCCTGCGGGAGTTCGGGCTCATCTTCGACGATACGGCCTGGCCGCTCCTCTACGTGCGGTTTCCTTCGAAGCCCCTGAGCGACGAGGGCTTCGAGTATTTCATCACGCGCTACACCGACTACGTGGAACGCCGGGTTCCCTTCGCGACCATTCTCGACTCGCGGGGGCTCTCGACGGCGATCACCGCGCAGCAGCGTCGGCGGCTCACCGAGTGGTTCGAGGTCACCGGCCCACTTGCAGGCGAGCATCACTTCGGAATCGCGGTGCTCATGAGCAACGCGATCATCCGGGGGGCGCTCAGGGCGGTGACCTGGGTTGCGCCGATCCCGGTTCCAATTGCGCCGTTCGCCTCCGTGGCCGACTGCGCGCCGTGGATCCGCGAGATCTTTGCGGAGCAGCAGATTTCGGTGACGCCGTCCATGGAGGCGCTCCTCAATCACAGTCAGTCCTGAGCGTACGAAGGACGCCGGGCCGAATGCGCTACTTCACGCCGTAGCCCGCGGCGGACACGACCGCCTCGAGCTCCGTGGGAGCGATGCTGCCCTCTACGGTGGCTTGGCTTGAAGCGAGCGTCACCGTGGCCGAGGTGACGCCGTCCGCTTCGCGAAGGGCGCGCTCGAGCTTTCGGACGCAGTTGTTGCAGGTGAGCCCTTCGATCTCGAGCGTCACCGCGGCGGACGACGCTGCCGCACGGCGTCGGGCGAGCAGACCTCGCAAATCGTCGAAGACGAAGTAGACGAACAGTGCGCCGAGCACGACGGCCGACGCCCACGCCCACCACGGGTGACCGTGCTCGTGGGCCATTCCGGCGAGAGCTTCGAACGGGACGAATGCGTCGTACACGTAGGCGAGGCCCACGCTGCCGACGACGACGGTCGCGAGATACACCGCGAGGACGCGCGCTCCAAAGGTACGCTTCACGGCACCGATGGTGGCAACGTTGGTTGCGGGACCGG
>JAHELW010000265.1 GCA_024643985.1 Myxococcales bacterium
CGAGCAGAGCGAGAGCCCCTCGACGATTTCACGCGGCCTCTACGAGGAAGTCGGCGCGATGAGTACGGTCGAGGCGAGCCCGGATGGACCCGTCATGACCGAAGCCAGCCACTTCGCGACCGTGATGGTGTACCTCGTCGACCCCGCCGAGCGGGAGCTCGACACGCAGCAGTTCGTTCAGCGGTGGCGCGAGGGCGTCGGTGAAGTCGCCGGCATCGACTCGCTCACTTTCTCCTACGAGGTCGGCGTCCAAACCGGCAAGCCCATCGACATCCAGCTCATCCACGATGACGTGCAGACCCTGGAAGCCGCCTCGGAGCGCTTGGCAGCCGAGATCGGGTCCTACAGCGGCCTTCGCGACATCGACAGCGGCGTCACCAAAGGTAAAGAGCAGATCGACTTCCGGCTCACCGAAGCCGCCCAGGCCCGCGGTTTGACCGAGCTCGAGCTCGCTCGGCAGGTCCGCGCGGCGTTCTTCGGCGCGGAGGCCGTACGCCAACAGCGGGGGCGCGACGAGGTCCGGGTCTACGTTCGCTTTCCGCTCGAGGAGCGCCGGTCGATCTACAACGTCGAGGAACTCGTGATTCGCACGCCCGGCGGAGGCGAGATGCCCCTCGCTCAGGCCGCGACCATCGACCGGGGCCAGGCGTACACGATCATCAAGCGCACGGACGGACGCCGCAACATCAGCGTCACCGCCGACGTAGCCAGCGAAGACGACAACGCCAACGAGATCGTCGCGCAGATTCGGGAACGCGAGCTAGCGCAGCTTCTGGCTGACATCCCGGGTCTTGCCTACAGCCTCGGCGGTGAGCAGGAGCGGCAGGCCGAAACGATGGGCGCGCTCGGCATGGGCTACGTGCTCGCCCTGATCGTCATGTTCTCGACGTTGGCAGTCGTGTTCCGAAGCTACGGGCAGCCGCTGCTCGTCATGTCGGCGATCCCTTTCGGTCTCGTCGGCGCGGTGTGGGGTCACGTCGCGATGGGTTGGTTCCTCTGGGACAACGTGAGCCTCAGCCTGATGAGCATGATGGGCATCATCGCGCTTTCGGGCGTCGTCGTGAACGATTCGCTCATCCTGATCGTCGCGATCAACCGCTTCCGTGAGGGGGGCATGGGTCTTTGGGAGGCCGTCGTCGCGGGCTCGGCGCGCCGCTTTCGCCCGATTCTCCTGACGTCGCTCACGACGTTTTTCGGCCTCGCGCCGATGATCGTCGAGACCTCGGTGCAGGCGCGCTTTCTGGTGCCGATGGCGGTCTCGCTCGGCTTCGGAGTCCTCGCGGCCACGCTGATCATGCTGCTGATCGTGCCGTGCAGCTACATCATCCTCGAGGACGTCCGGCGCAACGCCGGCAACCTCTTCGCGAGGCTCCGCGGTCGCCCCACGGTGCCACCACCGCCGTCGACCGTGCCGACCGACGCGGACGTCGAGCTGCTTACGGCGGAGTGAGGGAGCGCTAGGACGCCGCGGCGAGCGTCCAGTTGCCGGTTGCGGCCTGATTGCGGTTGAGCTCCACCGGCTTGCGCATGAGGCCCATCGCGCCGACCGTCGCGTGGAGGCCCGTCCAGCGGGCAAGGCTTCCGTACGCCCGAATCGCGGAGCCGCCCGGGTGGCGCTTGGCATGGTCCTTCGCGATCTCGAAGACCTCGAGGTAGCGCTGCACGCAGGCGTCGGGGTCGGAGCGATCCTTCGCGTTCTGGACCGCGCTGTCGGACATCTGACGGCGAAGCGCCTGCTTGGTGAGCAGAAGCTCCGCGTAGTGCCCAAACTGCTCGTCCGCATCGGCCGCGCGCGGATTCACCAGGAAGCCGTCCTCGCCGTCGGTCACCTGGCCGGCCACGCCCATGCCGTCGTCCATCGCGACGACCGGAAGCCCGCACCAAAGCGCCTCGCTCACGACCTGCCCGTACGTCTCCGAAAGTGACGCGTAGACGAAGAGGTCCGCGTGGCGATACCAGGCGGGCATCTTCTGAAGGCCCTGCTCCCCGACGAAGTACGTGCGGTGGTCGATGCCGAGCTCCTTGGCGAGCTCTTTGAGGTCCTCGTGCTCGGAACCGTCTCCAACGAGTGTGAGCGTGGCGCCCGCCACCTTCGGGTAGACGTAGTTCGCAAAGATGCGAATCACGCGGTCGACTTCCTTTTCGCGCGCGTGACGGCACACGACGACCAGACGAGCGCCCGGCGCCGCCTCCAGCGCAAACGGATCCGCCTGTCCGGTTTGATCGAAGATACGCTTTTCAATGGCGCGCGGAATCACGTGAATCGGAACCTCGACGCCGCGGTCGCGCCAGTACTGCTTGAGGCCTGGGCTCAGACACACGAGGGCGTCGCCGGTGTTGTAGACCTCGGTCGACTGCGACTCGACCATCGGAATCAGCCGATCCTCGAAGAGGCGATTGACCGGACCGACGTGGTTGAGCGCATCCGGAAGCACGACGTTGTACACGCTCGGCATGTGGACCGTGTTCACGCAGACGAGCGGGATGCCGTGCTGCTGTCGGAGAAAGCTTCCGGCGTAGAGCAGGCCACTCGGGCTCTGCACCAGCATCATGTCGAAGCTCGCCTCTTTCAGGCTCTCGAGGGACGCCCGCGACGGCATCGCGAGGTAGAAACCCGGCTGATTGCGGAGCGGAATGCTCGGAAGCGCGATGTGCTGCGGCGGAAGCTCGCTCGGCTTGGCGTTCGGGTCATCGGGGCCGACGACCGTGACGTCGACGCCGCGCGCAGTCATTTCCCGATACAGGAACTGCGATGCGTAGGACGATCCATTCGCGTACGGAATTCGTACGTAATCGTTTAGAATCGCCAATCTGCGCAGCCATCGTCGCTCATGCGAATACATCGATGCTCTCCGTGTGTTTCATGCGTGAGACTGTCAACCGTGACTAAGATTCACACCGTGTGAAGAAACCTGTGGCGCTACGACTACAGCTCTCCACATCAGCCCCCGCCCGCAGCCTTCTGTGCCGCGATTCAGGGATGTTTCCCAAGTTTTCAGTTTTTGTTCCCGCTCCTGCCCCCCATGAATGCGAAAACCAGGCCAACCTAGCGGTGTTCTCTAGACACCGGAAATTTCCATTCCGCTACCATTTCGCGGGTTTTGCGTGTCCT
>JAHELW010000266.1 GCA_024643985.1 Myxococcales bacterium
CTCCTCGATCAGCTCCCGAATCATGGCGACGAACGCGGGATGCGTGCCGACGGTTTCCGCTCGCGTGAGGGTGATTCCGAGCTCGGTTGCATGTTCCCTCGCCTCGTGGTCGAGGTCCCAGACGACTTCCATGTGGTCCGACACGAAGCCGATGGGCGCCACCACGACGTCCTTGGTGCTGATTTGCGCCAGGGCGTCCAGGTGCTCGACGATGTCGGGTCCGAGCCAAGGAACCTGCGGAGGGCCACTTCGACTCTGATAGACCAGCTGCCATCGGTCGTGTCGCGCCCCCTCCGCGACGAGCCTCGCGGTCTCTTCGAGCTGCTCTACGTAGTCGCAGGTCGCTGCCATGGCATCGGGAATGCTGTGCGCAGTAAACGCGACGCGGGCAGACTCCCGCCGCTCCTTCGGTAGAGCTTCGAGGGCGGCAAGCAGGCGATCCACGTTGGCTTCGATGAAGCCGGGATGATTGTAAAAGGCCCTGAGCTTGTCGACCGTCGGGGCGCCCTCCCCGACCTCCTGCCGAGCCTCCTCGATGTGTTCGCGATACTGACGGCACCCGCTGTAGCTGCTGTACGCGGACGTCACGAATGCGAGCGCGCGCTTCTTTCCGTCGGCCTGCATTTGGCGCAGCGCGTCTGCAACGAATGGATGCCAGTTCCGATTGCCCCAGTAGATCGGAAGGTCGATGTCGCTCGTCTCGAGCTCTTTCTCGAGCGCCTCGATGAGGGCGCGGTTTTGGTCGTTGATCGGGCTCTTACCGTCGAAGTGGTTGTAGTGGGCGGCCACCTCCTTGAGGCGCTCCGTCGGCACGTTCTTGCCGCGCACGACGTTCTCGAGAAACGGCATGACGTCGGCCCGCTGTTCGGGACCGCCAAACGAGACCAGAAGAATGCTGTCGTATTCCAAATCCGAGTCGCTCACGCCGGAACTCTCGCGCCGAAGGGGCGGGGTTGCAAGTCAAGACTCTTGCCAAGAAATCCGAGCTGTGCTCTAGGTGACGCGTGCGGGTAACGATTCTGGGGAGCGGAAGCGAGGGGAACGCGCTTCTCTTGGAGTCCAGGACGACGTCCGTCCTGGTCGACGCCGGGCTTTCATACCGCAAGCTCGTTCAGCGCTTCGATGCGATCGGTCGCGGCGTCCCTCGAGAGCTGTCCGCGATCGTCGTGACGCATGTCCATGGAGACCATGCCGCGCACGCCTCGACCTATGCGACGCGGTTCGGGTGCGTGGTTCGAGCCGCGAGCGAAACGCTCGGAAATCTCCAACTGCGTGCGTCGGTTGCGCGCGAGGCGTTTTCCGTGGGACGAGCTCTTCGAATTGGCGACATCATGATGCGTTCGCGGAGGATTCCGCACGACGCACCGCAGGTCGCTTTGACGTTCGAAACGAAGGACGCCTCCTTGGGGCTCGTCACCGACCTCGGACACGTGCCAAAGGGGCTCGAGCGGTTCCTGAGTGACTGTGAAACGCTTCTGCTCGAGAGCAACCACGACCCGGAAATGCTGGCAACCGGACCCTACCCCGCGACGTTGAAGAGGCGCGTCGGCGGCAGGCTCGGCCACCTGTCGAACGCCGACGCGGGCGATCTGCTGGCCCGGCTCGATCACGCGCCGCGCGAGGTCGTGCTGATGCATCTCTCCGAAACCAACAACGCGCCACACTTGGCCCGCTGCTCGGCCGACGCTGCGCTCGGCCACCGAGGCACTCGAGTTCACGTGGCCCACGCGAGGAAGCCTCTCGAGCTCGGGGCCGTGCGCCAGGAGCAGCTTCAGCTAGGCCTTTAGAGAGAATCGATGAGCCTCTGGTACGACGAGACGTTCGAGGGTCACACGCGGCTGGGTTTGCGAGTCGAATCTACGCTGTTTTCGGGGAAGAGCGCGTACCAGACGGTGGAGGTCGTCGACACCGTCGGCTTCGGCCGAGTCCTCGTCATCGACGGCATCTTCATGACGAGCGAATACGACGAGTTTCTCTATCACGAGATGCTGGTTCACCCCGCGATGACGACCGCGCCGAGCATCGAACGCGTGCTGGTGATCGGCGGCGGCGACGGCGGCACCGTTCGAGAAGTGCTCCGCCACCCCGAAGTCAAACAGTGTGTGATGATCGAGATCGACGAGCTCGTCGTCGAAGCGTCGAAAGCGTATCTCCCGGGCATCGGCACGGCGTGGGAGGATCCCCGCCTCGACCTGCGCTTCATCGACGGAATCGAATACGTCAAAGCGAGCGCCGACGAGAAGTACGACGTCATCTTACTCGATGGCACCGACCCCGTCGGGCCCGGGGCCGTCCTGTTCGACGAGAGCTTTTATCGAGGCTGCAAGCGAATGCTGGTCGAAGACGGCGTGATGGCGCTCCAGAGCGAGTCACCGCTCCTGATGATGGACGTGTTCGTCGAGACGCAGCACAAGCTTCGAAGTCTCTTTTCGGAGGTGCACCCCTATCTCGGTCCGGTCCCGCTCTACGGCACCGGCACCTGGAGCTGGACCTGGTGCTCTGCCACGGGCGAGCCCCTGCGGCCGATTCGAGAACGTCAGGAAACGATCGCGCTCGCTTCGAAGGCGTACAACGAAGACGTCCACCAGGCGATCTTCGCGTTGCCAAACTACGTGAGGCGGGCGCTCAAGCTCTGAGCACCGGCTTCGCCGTCTACCAACTCAAAACCAGCTTGCCAAACGTCTCGTTGGCATCCATGCGCTGATGAGCGGTCTGTATGTCGGTCATCGGGAGGACTTCGTCGACGATCGGCCGGAGCGCTCCCGCGGAGAGCTTGCCGAGCATGTCGTCTGCAAACGAGCGCGTGAGCGCCGCTTTTTCCTCGCGCGAGCGACTGCGAAGCACCGACCCGCGGACCGAAGCGCGCTTCGCGAGCAGCAGGCCGAGCGGCAGCTCGCCGTTCACGCCGCCCATGAGCCCGATGACGATGATGCGGCCCTGCTTGGCGACTACCTGGACGTTTTGAGCGAGGTAAGCAGCCCCAACGGTGTCGAGAATCACGTGGACCCCCTTGGGGGCGACGGTCTTCACCTCGTCGGCAAACCGGCCGTCTTCGACCAGAACCGCGTGGGTCAAACCGAGCTCGGTGCACCGCGGCAGCTTGTTTGCAG
>JAHELW010000006.1 GCA_024643985.1 Myxococcales bacterium
GGGCCACCTTTGCAGGCCCTCCCGCTCCGCGGAGCGCCCGCGTCGCGTTTTTTCCGTGCCCCGTATGCAGGGCGAAATTCGGGTTTTCGCGGTGTGGGTCGTAAGTGGTGGGAATCAGGGGGTTCTAGAGGGGGGAGAATGTCCCCCGTTTTTAGTCGCGTTTGCGCACGATGAATGTGTTCATGCCTTCTTCGCGTTCGAAGGTCGTGCGGTAGCTTTGTGCCTCTTGGCGGGTGTCGAAGGGGCCGATTCGAACGCGCCAGTGCATTCCGCGGTCTTCGACGTTGCTGCTCGTCACGTACGCGGCGTGGCCCCGCTTTCGGAGCGCGCTTGCGAAGATGCGCGCTTCTTCCGGGTTTCGATAGCTGATGACCTGAAGCGTGTAGCGGCCTTCGTGCCCCGCGGGCGCCGATCTGGTGTGCTCGGGGACCGTCGCGGCAACCAGGGGATCGTGCTTGGCGGCAAACTCGACCACCTCGCCGTCCGGACCGGCGGTCACCGCGGCTGGGAGGCCGGCTGCGATGTCCGACCGCGGCGGTGACTTGGTGACGGGATCGAGATGCTCGAGCTCGGCCGCGGCCGCAGCGAGCGCGACGGCCACCTCCGGGCGCGAGTCGGTCACGAGCGTGTTCGGAAAGCTGAGGGTCTCCGGATCGATTTCGGGATCTTCGACCGGCGCTTCCTCTCGAACCTCGACTTGCTCCGCGATCGCCAGCATCTGTAGAGGGTCTTCGCCCTGCGGCTCTTCACTGCCGGGCAGCGCGGCGACGGCGGCGACGACCACGGCCAAGGCTGCGACCAAACCGACCCCGGAGAGCACCAAGACACCCCGTCCTTCGTCCGACGATCGTTCTTCGATTCGCTCCAGATCGCGCATTGCCGTGTCCATCTGCCGCTTCGCTCCAGCCCTGTCTCGCGGTTTACGAGACTTCTTCGAAACCAGCCAAAAAACAGCAGTTCGACGACCCTGAGAGCGCGTGCAGCAGGGGGTTGCACGTGGTAGCTTCGCGGCCGCGCCGAAGGCTCTGGGGAGCGGCGCGTGGGAGCAGCAACTCATGGCGGAAACTCCACAGAAGCATCCGGTCACGCTCGAAGACGAGATGCGGCGCTCGTACCTCGACTACGCGATGAGCGTCATCATCGGGCGTGCGATTCCCGACGTCCGCGACGGCCTCAAGCCGGTCCACCGACGGATTCTCTACTCGATGCACGAGCAGAAGAACACGTGGAACACCGGCTACAAGAAGAGCGCCCGCATCGTGGGCGACGTTCTCGGTAAGTACCACCCGCACGGAGACACCGCCGTGTACGACGCCCTGGTCCGCATGGCGCAGGAATTTTCCATGCGATACCCGCTGGTCGACGGCCAGGGGAACTTCGGGTCCATCGACGGCGATCCGGCCGCAGCGATGCGTTACACCGAGGTGCGGATGCACCGACTCGCGTCCGAGCTGCTCGCGGATATCGAAAAGGAAACCGTCGACTTCGGACCAAACTTCGACGATTCGGAAAGTGAGCCGCTGGTCCTGCCCAGCCGGATTCCAAACCTGCTCATCAACGGCTCAGGCGGCATTGCCGTGGGGATGGCGACGAACATCCCTCCTCACAATCTGCGCGAAGTCGTCGACGCGACCGTCCGGCTCATGAGCGACCCCGAGCTGACCGTCGAGGAGCTCATGAGTGACGAGGAGGAGACCGGCCGCCTCGGGGTCAAAGGCCCGGATTTCCCCACCGCGGGCTACATTTACGGACGCGCCGGCATTCACCTCGGATACCGTACCGGGAGGGGCCGCATCGTGATGCGAGCGCGGGCCAGCATCGAGCCGCTCCCAGGTAAGAGCGACCGCGAGATGATCGTGGTCACCGAGATCCCCTACCAGGTGAACAAAGCCGAGCTGCTGAAGAAGGTCGCGGACCTCGTGCGCGACAAGCGCCTCGAGGGAATCAGCGACATTCGCGACGAGTCCGACCGCGACGGCCTCAGGGTGGTCATCGAGCTCAAGCGAGACGCCCACGGCGAGATCGTGCTCAACAAGCTCTATCAGATGACCGCGCTTCAGAGCACGTTTGGCTACAACTGTCTCGCCATCGTCGGGCAGCGCCCCGAGGTCCTCGACCTGCGGTCTGCGCTTCTTCGGTTCATCGAGCATCGACGCGAAGTGGTGGTGCGGCGGACGCGCTACGACCTCCGGCAGGCGAAGGCGCAGCGCGAGCTCGTCGAGGGTCTCGGCATGGCGGTCACCGACGTGGAGCTCGTCGTGAACACCATCCGATCCTCGAAGGACCCCGACGAGGCGCGCGGCCGTTTGATGGAGCTGCCGCTCACGGGTCTCGAGGAATTCGTCAAGCGAGCGGGCCGCCCCGACGAAGAGATCGACGCGGCCAAGGCGCGCGGCGAGTACTTCCTTTCGGAACGTCAGGCGAAAGCCATCCTCGAAATGCGGCTGTCCCGGCTGACCGGTCTCGAGCGCGAGAAGCTCGCGACCGAGTATGGCAACCTGTGCGAGCTGATCGGCGAGCTCGAGGCGATCCTGGCGAGCAAGGAGCTGCTCGACGAGGTGATCGTGAAAGAGCTCGACGAGATCCGTGAACGCTACGGCGACGAACGCCGAACGGAAATCGTCGAAGCCGAGGGGGACATTTCGATCGAGGACCTCGTTCCGGACGAGGAGGTCGTCGTGACCGTCTCGCACGCCGGCTACGTGAAACGCGTGCCGCTGAGCGAATATCGCGCCCAGGGACGTGGAGGGAAGGGCCTTCGCGCCATGGACACGCGCGACCAGGATTTCGTGAGCTGGGTGTTCGTCGTCAACGCCCATGCGCACGTTCTGTTTCTGAGCGACAAGGGCAAGGCCTACCTCAAGAAGGTGTACCAAATCCCCGAAACGGGCCGCGCAGCGCGGGGCAGAGCGGTCGTAAATCTCGTCGGGATGGAGCCGGACGAGCGGGTCGCTGCCATTCTCCCGATTCGGGAGTTCGTCGAGGACGGATACCTTCTGACCTGCACGCGGCGCGGCCGCGTCAAACGCACCAACTTGAGCGCGTATGCGAACATCCGGCAGACCGGCATCATCGGCGTGGCCATCGGCGAGGGTGATGGGCTTCTCACCGCGCGCATCGTCACGCCCGGTCAGCACGTGTTGATCGGCACTTCTCACGGCATGAGCATTCGTTTCCCCATCGAAGACGTACGGGCGATGGGACGCGACTCGATGGGCGTGAAGGGGATCGACCTCCGGGACGGCGACTTCGTGATCGGCATGGACATCATCGAGAGCGAGACCGATCAGCAGGTCCTCACGGTGAGCGCAAACGGCTACGGAAAGCGAACCAAGGTGGCCGAATGGCGGACCCAGAACCGCGGCGGCAAGGGCATCATCGGGATGGACACCTCCGAGCGAAATGGCGCGCTGGTCAAGCTTCGCCTGGTTTCTCCAGACGATCAGCTGATGGTGATCACCAACGGCGGGCAGGTCATCCGGACCCACGTGTCGGAGATCCGGGAGACAGGCCGCAACACGCAAGGGGTACGGGTGATCCGCCTTCGCGAGGGGGAGCAGGTCGTCGACGTCGAGCCCGTGGCCGAGGGCGAAGAGGGCGAGCCGGTCGAACCGGTCGAACCCCCCGAACCCGCAGCGAATTAACCCCGAAATCTCCGGAAATGTGTAATCCGCGGAGCGAGGCGTTATTCTTGGAAAGGAGCTTTGCGGAGCGTTACTTGGGGGTAAGCAGCTTTGAGTAAGGGACCCGTCATTGGGATCGACCTCGGTACGACCAATTCCGTGGTCGCCGTGGCGGATGGCAACGGCGCTCGCGTGCTGTCGGGCGAAGACGGCGCGTTGATCCCGTCCGTGGTCTCGTTCCACCCGAGTGGCGACGTCCTCGTCGGCGCCCCCGCGAAGGAGAGAAGGCTTCTCGACGCGCAGAACACCGTTTCGTCCGTCAAGCGGCTCATCGGCCGCCCCTTCACGAGCTACGAGGTCAAAGAGGCCCGCGAGCGTTTCGCCTTCGAGCTGTCCGAAGGCCCGAGCGGCGGCGTGTTGGTATCCGCCCGCGGCGAGACCTACACGCTCAGCGAGATCAGCGCCTTCGTGCTTCGCCACGTGCGCAAGGTGGCGGAGACCGAGCTTGGCGCCGAATGCGGCCAGGCGGTCGTGACCGTGCCGGCGAACTTCAACGAGCTTCAGCGAAGCGCGACCAAGGCTGCCGGGCGCGTCGCCGGGCTCGAAGTGCTGCGCATCTTGAACGAGCCCACCGCCGCAGCGCTCGCCTACGGCTACAACAAGACCTCGAACGAGCGCGTGGCGGTCTACGACCTCGGTGGCGGCACCTTCGACATCACGATTTTGCAGCTCGCAGGCGACGTGTTCGAGGTGCTTGCGACTGCCGGCGACACGTTCCTCGGCGGCGACGACGTCGACGCGGCGGTGGCCGACCACATGGCGGCCCGGTTCCTGGAGCAGAATCGCTACGATGCCCGTCAGGATCGGCAAGCGTACGAGCGCCTCAAAGCAGCGGCCGAGTGGGCCAAGATCCAGCTTTCCGAAAAGCCTCACGTGAAGCTCTGCATCGAGGAGCTGGCCTACGGTGACGGGGGCGTTGCGCTCAACCTCGACTACGCTCTCACACGGGAGCAGCTCGAGCACATGTGCCAGCCGCTGGTCGCGAGAAGCTTCGATGTCTGCGAGGACGCGATGAAGGCCGCTGGGCTCCGTCCGACGCAGCTCGACAACGTCATCCTCGTCGGAGGCTCGACGCGGATTCCACTCTTGCAGCGGATGGTCGCCGAGTATTTCGGCAGAAAGCCGCTCGCAAACATCGACCCCGATCTCGTCGTGGCCCAAGGTGCTGCGCTTCAAGCACTGTCGCTCGCCGAGCCGGCCCGCAAAGCCGCCCTTGGAAAGGTCGCTCTCAAAAAGGTCGTTCATCCTTCGACGGGAAGTCACCCGAAGGTGACCGACGACATGTCTCTCGAGGACGAGGTGACGAACGTCGGAGAACGCCCCCCGCTTCCGCCCCCGCCCGTTGCTCGCGCTGCGCGCAAAGCGACGCTTCCAGGGCAGGCTCCGCCACCGCCCCCCGTCGAGCTGCGAGCGGAAAAGGCGCCAGTCGAGGACGAGCTGGTCGATTCACCGACTCGGTCCCGGGAAGACCCTCTCGACTTCGAGCTCACGCGAACCGCGGAGCCGGTCGACCCGCTCGACTTCCAGCCGACTCGCATGGCCGAGGCGTCGGGCCTCCTGATGCAAATCGGCAGCGAGACTATCGATGCGCCGGACGAGGAAGCCGCGAATACCGAGGAATCAGGTCTGCTCACCGAGCTCGGGGACGACGCGTTTTCCGCGGACTCGCTTCCAGCGGAAGGCTCGCCGCCTCCGCCCCCGCCGCTCGAGCTCACGAGCTCGGCCCCGCGCGCGCTTCGAGCCGCGCTCGACGAAAACGTCGACACGGTGACCGCTGCGGCCATGGTCGACGAAGTTCCGACCCGAACGCCGCTCCTCCTCGACGTGACGCCGCTCTCGCTCGGAGTGGAAACCGTCGACGGCTACTGCGAGCACATCATCCGGCGGAACTCCGCCATTCCGGCCGGTCAAACGAAGATGTTCACCACGGCCCGCGACGGTCAGCAGACGGTCGTCGTCCGCATTTGCCAGGGCGAAGACCGCCGCATCGGCGGCAATCAGCTCCTCGGGGAGGTGGTGCTCGACGGGCTGCGGCCTGCGACGCGAGGAAAGGTCCAAATCGCGGTCCGCTTCATGATCGATGCCGACGGCACCCTCCAAGTGAGGGCGCAAGACGTGGGCACGGGGCAACAGCAGCAAATCGCGATCAAGCTGATCGGAGAGCTTCCGGAAGCCGAGATCGACCGGCTTCGTCAGCGCCACGAGGCCAAGCTCGGGAGCTAGACCGTGGCGGGCGAAGAGGAAGCAGTCGACTACTACCAGCTTCTCGGAATCATCCGCACCGCGACCCCGGACCAGATTCGCTCGGCATTTCATCGCTTCGCGCGCGAGCATCATCCGGACAATTTCACCGCGGACCCCGAAGAAGCCGAACGCCACACGATGCTCTACCAGCAGGCGAGCGAGGCGCATCGGGTGCTTCTGGATCCCACCAAGCGACAGCTCTACGACGAAGGTCTCGCGAAGGGGGAGGTCCGATACCGGGACGACCGGCTGCGCGAGACGCGTAGAACCATGCGTCCACCCGGCGGCGTGCTCCTTCGTTCGAGCAAGGCTCGCGTCTTCTTCACGCGCGCGCACCGTGCGATCAAGGCCGAGGATTGGCCGCAGGCGAAGCTCAACTTGCAGATGGCGATCCAAAACGAGCCCGACAACGACGAGCTCAAAGCGAAGCTCGAAGAAGTTCTCGAAAAGATGAAGTCGGGATAGACGTGTAGCCCGGAGTCATTTCCAGGCTATGGTAGGGTCGACATGGGACGGACAGCGACGATAGAACGTCGAACCAAAGAGACCGACATCCGCGTGGTGCTCGATCTCGATGGCAGCGGCCAATACCAGGTGAAGACTCCGATCGGGTTTCTCACGCATATGGTGGAGCAGCTCGCCAAGCACGGGCTGTTCGACCTGAGGGTCGAGGCGAGTGGGGACACGCACATCGACGGTCACCACACCACGGAGGACCTCGCCATCGCGCTGGGTCAGGCGTTCGCATCTGCGCTTGGCGACAAGGCCGGGATCCGCCGCTACGGCTCGGCGACTTTACCGATGGACGAGGCCTGCGTGACCTGCGCGCTCGACCTGTCGGGCCGACCCTTCTTCGTCTGGGCGGTCTCGGTGCCGAAGGCGAAGATCGGTGACTTCGATTCCGAGCTTGCGGAGGTCTTCTTCGAAGGCTTCGCGCGTGGGAGCCAGTGCAACCTGCACATGCGGCAGCACGCGGGCGACAATCTCCACCACGTGGTCGAGATCAGCTTCAAGGCGTTCGCGCGCGCGCTTCGGGAAGCCACCGAAGTCGACCCCCGCGTCGTCGGCGTCCCTTCGACGAAGGGCACGTTGAGCGAATGAGGGCAGGGCGGGTCGCGATCGTCGATCTTGGCCTCGGGAACCTGCACAGCGTGGCCAAGGCATTCGAGCGGGCCGGCGCCGAGCCGGAGCTGAGCGCGGACCCGGACGTGCTCCTACGCGCCGACCGGCTGGTGATGCCGGGGCAAGGAGCCTTCAAGGAATGCGCGCATGCGCTCGCGGGCGAGATCGGCGACGCCGTTCGGACCTGGATCTCGAGCGGGCGTCCCTACCTCGGCATTTGCCTCGGAATGCAGGCGCTTTTCGAGTCCAGCGAAGAAGCGCCCGGGGAAAAAGGCCTCGGCGTCTTCGCGGGTACGGTTCGACGGTTTCCGGTCGACCTTCGCGACTCCGAGGGGCGCACCCTCAAAGTTCCGCACATCGGGTGGAACCAAATCGCCAGCACGCACCCGGTCTTCGAGGACCAGGAGTGGTACTACTTCGTGCACAGCTACTACTGCATGCCAGCGGACACGAGCCTGATCGCGGCTACGACCGACTACGGCGGACCGTTTTGCTCTGCGATCGCGCGCGACAACGTGCTCGCGTGCCAGTTCCATCCGGAAAAGAGCCAGCACGCAGGTGCGCGCGTCATCAATCACTTCCTCGGAGACATTTCGTGGAGCTAATCCCGGCAATCGATCTCCTCGACGGCAAGGTCGTGCGCCTTCATCAAGGCAAGTACGACGAGGTCACCGTCTATGCGGACGACCCCGTGGCCATGGCGCAGCGCTTCGAGGGCGAAGGGGCCAAGCGGCTTCACGTCGTCGATTTGGAAGGCGCGCGCAGCGGGCGGCCCGCGCACGTGCCGGTGATCCAATCGATTCTTCGTGAGACTGGCCTGCAGGTGCAGATCGGCGGGGGCGTTCGGAACGAGGCGATCGCTTCGCAATGGATCGATGCGGGGGCGGCCCGGGTCGTGCTCGGGACCGTCGTGATCAAGTCTCCGGGCGTAGCGAAAGCGATCTGCAAGCGATATCCGGGAGCCGTGGTCATGGCCCTCGATGCGCGCGACGGAAAAATGGCTGTCGAGGGCTGGCAGGAGCAGAGCGAGCAGGACGTCGCAGAGCTCGCGCGCGAGGTCGACGGTTGGGACATCGGCGCGATTCTCTTCACCAACATCCACCGCGACGGAACGCGGGAAGGTCCCGATGTCGAAGGGACCGCCGAGCTTCAGTCGAAAGTCGAGGCGACCGTCATCGCCTCGGGCGGCATCGGCACGCTCGAGCATCTGCGGGCGCTCGCCAGAGCGGGAGTGCGGGCCGCGGTCTGCGGCAGAGCGCTCTACTCGGGCGCCTTTACGTTGTCCGAAGCGTTTGCGGCGCTACAACAACCCTGATGCTCGCCAAGCGAATCATTCCCTGCCTCGACGTCAAGGAAGGCCGCGTGGTGAAGGGCGTGAATTTCGTGGGTCTTCGGGACGCCGGGGATCCCGTGGAGTCCGCGACGCGCTACAGCGAAGGGGGAGCAGACGAGATCACGTTTCTCGACATCACGGCCTCCCACGAGAACCGGCGAACGCTGTTCGACCTCGTCGATCGTACGGCTTCCACCGTTGCCGTGCCCCTGACCGTGGGTGGCGGCGTCCGCGAGCGGCGCGACGTGAGCGAGCTCCTTCATGCGGGCGCGGACAAGGTATCGATCAACAGCGCCGCGGTCGCCAATCCCACCTTCGTCCGCGACATGTCGGAGGCGTACGGCGCGCAGGCAATCGTCGTTGCAATCGATGCGAAGCGCGTGCCGGGCAAAGAAGCCGCGTGGACCGTCTACACACACGGCGGACGGCGCGACACCGGGCTCGACGCGATCGCCTGGGCAAAGCAGATGGCCGATTATGGAGCAGGCGAGATTCTGCTCACGAGCATGGACCGCGACGGCACCCAGGACGGCTATGATCTCGTATTAACTCGCGCAGTTGTGGACGCAATCCCGATTCCGGTTGTAGCTTCGGGAGGTGTGGGGACTCTGAGGCACGTCCACGAGGGTCTCACGGCGGGAGGGGCCGATGCAGCGCTTGCAGCTTCAATCTTTCATGACGGCCACTACACT
This sequence comes from Myxococcales bacterium, assembly GCA_024643985.1. Taxonomy (GTDB): domain Bacteria; phylum Myxococcota_A; class Polyangia; order Polyangiales; family Houyiibacteriaceae; genus SG8-38. The sequence goes on from JAHELW010000006.1 coordinate 9,075, forward strand.
GTGGCCGAGGTCAAGGAGTACCTGTTGGAGCACGGGGTTTGTGTGCGTCCGCCCGAGCGGGACTGAGGGGGAGCGATGAGTAGAGACGTCGGCGTCGGCCAACTGGTAGATGACCTCGAGCAACGCGGCGATCGCCTTCCTTTCGAGATCGGGGCATTCGTCGCGCTCGAGGCCTGCGAAGGGCTTCTCCAAGAGTCGGTCAAGCTCGAGCCCGACGATGTGCGCGTGACGATCGATGGCTCGGTCGTCGTGGCCGAGTCGGCGACAACGGCTGGCCCCGACGAAGCGGCGCGTTCGCTGGTCTCCGTGCTCGCGCGGCTTCTGGTCGCGGCGGGGCCCGGCGTTCCTCCCTATTTGCTCCAGCTCGTGAAGGAGAGCACGACCGGGCAATCCAAACGGGACCTTCGCGAGCTGCACGACGCCATCGAGGCCTCCCTCATCCCGATCAACCGGGGTGCGTCGCGGCGAGTCCTCGCACGGCTCGTGCGTGAAAGCGACCGGCCTCCAGCCCCGGAGGCCGCCCAGATCGATCCCCGCGAGCTGGACGCGGAGCTCGACGAGCTCCTGCGCGATCCCGCCGTTCGTTCGCTCGAGACTGAGCCCGCACCTGCCGCCGAGCCCGAGATTCCCGAGGAAGAGCCCGTGACCGAGCGCATTCGAGTTCCGCAGGGCGTCCGCGAGGAAGCCGTCCACGAGACGGCGGCCGCGCCCGCGCTCGCGGCCGCAGAGACCCCGTTGGAGGCTCCAGAGCCCATCACCGCGACGATCCGCAAATGGCAGCCGCCTGAAGAAGAGCCCTCCCACGAGCCCGAGACTCGGCCGGAGCGCGCCTCCGCGCCGGTAGAGGTGCCGGTCAGCGAGACCGTTGCCGTCGTCAGTGAGGCACAGCCCGAGCCCGAGACGCCAACCGAGGCCGTCTTCAGCACGGGCCTGGTCGCGGCCTCCGAGTCGATTCCGACGCCGGAGCCTCTGCCCGCCCGTCAATCCCGCCCCGCCGAGGTGCCAGAGCGACCCACGTACGATCGTCCTTCTTTGCCCCAACAGCCTCCGAAGCGCCGAGGGGGTTGGGGGATTTGGCTGCTCGTGGCGGCGCTTGGCGTCGGCGTCTACGGGTTGATTGCGACCGATGCGCTGAGCGCGCTGCTTCGGCCGGCGCCCTCGGCTCCGCCCACGCCCGGCGGCGTCATCGACGTTCACGTGACCCCGCCCGACGCGCAGATTTTCGTTTATCTCGGCCGTGGGCCGGCGACGGCAGCCGGCCTTTCCGTCGAAGCGGCGCACGAATTCATCGTTTTCGACGACGGGCTTCGGCCGTCGCGCGGCATCGTGCCTGCGGGCGCCCGGTGGGTCGAGGCCGAGTCTGGACCGCTCTATGAGCTCGCAGTGCAGGCGCCGGCCGCGACGGCCGCCGAGCAAGCAGGCGACCTCGGTTTGCCGCAGAGCGAGCCCTCCGGCGGAGCTACGGCTGCCACCGGGACGATCCGCGTAATCACGAACCCCCCCCGGGCGAAGGTCTATCGGTACATCGGTCGCGGACCGGACGCTCGAATCCCCGTCTCCTCGATTCACGAGGGACAGGAGGTGCTCATCTATCACCCGGCGCACGAGACGCGTCGATTCGTCGTCGGTCCGAGCGATTGGCAAGAGGCCGCGTCGGGACAGTACGGGGCAAGTCTCGCGGTCGAGCTTCCCCCGCTCCGCAACTCAGCTCCGGCGCAGCCGGCCGAGGACTGATTCGACCTCGCTTCGGATCGACTCGAGGCGCGTTCTCGAGTCGGCCTCGAATCGGAGCACGAGCACAGGCTGCGTGTTCGATGCGCGGACCAGCGCCCAGCCCCCCGGGAACTCAATCCGCGCGCCGTCGATGTCGACGAGGTCGTGTGTCGAACGGTAGTGGTCCACGACTCGCTGAACGAGGTCGAACTTTTCGGCGTCATCGCAATGTACGCGGATCTCCGGAGTTGCGAACGTCTCAGGAATGTCCGAGAGCATCTCGTGAAGCGGCACTTCCGCGTGGGAGACGATCTCCAAAACGCGCAGGGTCGCGTAGATCGCATCGTCGAAACCGTAATACCGGTCGGCAAAGAAGATGTGCCCGCTCATCTCGCCCGCGAGCAGCGCCCCTTCCTCCTTCATTTTCGTCTTGATCAACGAATGGCCGGTTTTCCAGAGGACGCCGCGCCCTCCATGCGAGGCGATGTCGTCGTACATCGTCTGCGAGCACTTCACCTCGCCGATGATCGTCGCGCCGGGGTGCCTTTCGAGCAGCGCGCGCGAGAGAACGATCATCAGCTTGTCACCCCAAATGATCTCGCCCCGTGCATCGACGACACCGACCCGATCCGCGTCGCCGTCGTACGCGAACCCGAGCTCTAGGCCGTCGGACAACACCCTGTCCCTGAGCATCTCGAGCGTTTCCGGCTCGGTTGGATCTGCGTGATGTACCGGAAAGGTGCCATCCATCTCGCACAGCATCGCAACTGGCGCGAGCCCCAGCGCGTGCATGGTCTCGATTGCAAGAGGGCCGCCTGCCCCGTTGCCGGCATCGACGGCAAAGCGGATGTCGCGGCGGCCGAGGTGAATGTCTTCTTTGGCGCGCTTCACGTATGCGGGAATGGGGTCGACGGTCCGGATTTCACCCGCGGGGGCCTCGCGAAAGGCTCCGGTCTCGATCGTTGTCCTGAGCTCTTCGATGTCGGCGCCAAAGAGAGAGCCCTTGCCGATCATCATCTTGAAGCCGTTCTCGTCGGGTGGGTTGTGGCTGCCGGTGATTTGCACCCCGCCTTCCAAGTCGAGGTCGTGAACGGCGAAGTAGAGTAGCGGCGTGGGACCCACACCAATGTCGATGACGTTGGTTCCCGTGTCGAGCAGGCCGCGACAGAGCGCAGTGTGAATGCGAGGGGAGCTCAGCCGGCAGTCGCGGCCGACCGCGATTTGGGTCGCACCACGACTGGCGTAGAAAGTGCCGAGACTTCGGCCGAGCGAGTACACGAGCTCATCCCCGAAGTCGGCATCGGCGTGACCACGAATGTCGTACTGGCGAAATACGTGCGGGTTCACGGAGTCACTTTTCCTCGGTGTCCCGCGCCCTCAACGCGGCGACGATTTCGCGAACGTCCTGCGCACGCTCGCGGGGGATGACGAGGAGCGCATCTCCCGAATCTACGACCACGAGGTCGGCAACACCGACGAGCGCAACGGTCTTGCCCTTCGGGGCCCACGCGTAGTTTCCCGTCGCGTCGATCGAGACTCCTCCTTCGGGCAGGACGTTGTCGTCCGGGTCTCGTTCCGAAAGCTCCCATGCAGAGGTCCAGCTCCCGAGGTCCGACCACTCGAACGAGCCGGGTACCACGCTCACCGGGCTGACCTTTTCCATGATTCCGTGGTCGATGCTGATCGCTGGAAGATCTCCGTAGGTCCGGGCGACCAGCGCCGCCTCGTCGCCGGTGCTGGCAGCCTCGTCGTATCGCTGAAGCTGCTCGCCGAGGCCAGGCAAGTGCTGCTCGATCGCCTCGAGGATTCGAGATGCGAGGAAGAAGAACATGCCGCTGTTCCACAAGAAGCGTCCGCTGGCGACGAACTGCTCGGCGCGCCGCCGATTGGGCTTCTCGACGAATCGACGCGCGCTGAAGACGCCGGGGTCGAGCTCCGATCCGACCTCGATGTAGCCGTAGCCCGTTTCTGCGCGGGTAGGGCGAATGCCGATCGTCACGTAATCGCCGTGCGTGGCTGCTTCGAGCCCTTGGCGGAGCGTCTCGATGTACGATGCGGTGTCGCCGATGTGGTGATCTGCCGGAAGAACGGTCATCACGGCGTCCGGGGCGAGCCTCCGAACGTGCGTTGCCGCCCAGCCGATGCATGGCGCGGTGTTTCGTCCGACCGGCTCCGCCAAGATCTGTGCGGGGGGAAGCTCGGGCAGCTCCTTTTCGACCTGGTCCCGAAGAAGCTCCGAGGTCACGACGAACGTGCGTTCCGGCGGGATCAGCCCCCACACGCGTTCGGCGGTTGCTCGAAGAAGAGATCGGGCGTCGGGACCGAGGGCCAGGAATTGCTTTGGACGGTCGCTTCTCGACAGGGGCCAGAACCGGGTTCCGGACCCGCCGGCCATGATGACTGCATATGCTTTGTCGGTATCGGTCATGGTGGCGCTCAGCGGGTCACCAGAAAGAGCCCGAGAGGTATCAGATAGAGCGAGAACGTCCACATGCGTCCTACGAGAATGATGTGCCTGAGGACGAGAAGCGCAACATACCCCGTGACCATGGCCGTAGCGCCTCCGATCCAGGCTTCCGCTCCCAGCGATCCCAGCCCATCGGCTCCCCCTGCTTCGTACACGGCCGCCGCGACGATGGCGGGCAGCGAGACGAGAAACGAGAACCGAAACGACGCGTTCCCGCTGATTCCGAGGAGCATTGCGACCGCGATCGTGACTCCGCTCCGGCTTACTCCAGGTAAGACCGCCATCCCCTGTGCGAGCCCGACGGCGAGAGCCTGCGGCCACGCCACCTCGTCCCGATCCCCTCGCGCCACACCGCTCGCGATGAGCCCCGCGGCGGAGATGAGAAATCCGTAACCGACGAGCCGGAGGTCCTCGGCAAATGCCTCCGCCACGTTGCGAAGCGCCCATCCGAGGGCACCAGTGGCAGCCGTGGCGATCGCGATTGCGACCAGCGTTCGCCCTTCGGGAGTCGCGCGAAAACGCGCTGGATCTCGGACTGCGGCCACCCCCTCGATCGCGAGGTTGGAGATGTCACGTCTGAAGAGAACGACGGTGGCGAGCAGAGTCCCGAGGTGCAGGAGAATCACGAGGGCGAGCGAATTCCCCTCAATCTCGAAAAAGTGTGCGCCAATTGCGACGTGGCCGCTGCTCGAGACCGGAAGAAACTCGGTCAGGCCTTGCAGCGCGCCAAGTGCCGCCGCCGTCAGCGCGTCGATTCCGTCCGACAAGTTGCAAGGCAATAGCGGCTGTTCCGCATCACGGCAAGGACGGAATGCGCTGCGTCGACCGCACGGGGCGATGGCTGTTTCGTCCCTGTTCGATTAGGCTTTGCCCGGCTGTATGAGGGAGACTTGGAACGCGGCCCGGGTCGGCCTGATGGTGGTCCTGGGGCTGGCCGTCACCTTTGCGGTCTATCGCTACGTGGACGAGCGGTCGTCGACGGAGTCCGGCTACGGTGTCTACGCGTACTTCGACGACGTTCAAGGGCTGATCGCCAAGTCTCGGGTGCTCGTGGCCGGCATTCCCGTCGGCTACATCTCTTCGATTCGGCTCGATGGCAGCCGCGCTCGCGTCGACCTGCGAATCGAAGGCGACATCGAGCTCTACGAGGACGCGCGGATCACGATGCGGAGCCTTTCGCTTCTCGGGGAGCGAGTGTTGGTGATTCACCCTGGCACTCCAGGGCTTCCCAAAATCCCCGATGGCGGCGAAATCCGCGTGGCCGACGAGGGAGTCGACACCGACGACATCATCGTGACCGTCAACGACATCGCCCAAAGCGTGAAAAAGATCACCGCACAGATGGAGCGAGCTTTCGGTACCGAAGAAGCGGGGGATCGCATGCAGTCGGCTCTCCGAAATCTCAGCGATGCGCTCGAGAACATCAAGGAGGTGACCGACGAAGCGGGCCCGCGAGTGATCCGCATCATGGAGAACGTCGAGCTGGCGACGGACGACCTCAGTCAAATCATTCACCAGCGCCGCGGGGACATCGATCGAGGCATCGCGGAAGTAGACGATACGATCGCTTCGATCCACCGCGCAGCGGATCAGCTCAATGCCGTGCTCGCGGACGTGAAAGAAGTGACCGGCCGCACGGCGCGCGGCGAGGGTACCATCGGCAGGCTCACACAGGACGAAGCGCTCATCGACGAGGTCGAGGGGGTCGCCGAGGGGCTCAACAATTTCGTTGGCGGATTGAACCGACTTCGGACCATCGTCGAGCTTCGAAGCGAGTGGTACGCGCTCTCGAACGCGTTCAAGACCTATTTCTCGATCTATCTGAAGCCCCGCGAGGGGCGATACTTCCTGGTGCAGTTCATCGACGACCCCCGCGGCTCGGTCACCGTCACGGAAAGCATCATACGGCAAAGCCCCCCGCCGCTCTTCTACCCGAACGAGTATCGCCGCACGGAGATCAGCCGTACCAATCGGCTCAAGTTCTCCGCTCAGTTCGGCAAGACGATTTCCTTTGCAACGTTTCGGTTCGGCATCATCGAATCCACTGGGGGCCTCGGCATGGACATCAAGGTGCTGAGAGATCGTCTCGAGCTCAACGCGGACATTTTCGAGTTCGGCAGACGCGTATTCCCTCGTTTGCGCATCCGCGCGGGCTTCGAGCTGATCAAGCGGCTTTGGCTCTTGGCGGGAATCGACGACACGATCAATCCGGGCCGAGACTACTTCGTCGGTCTTCAGCTCCGCTTCGACGACGAAGACCTGAAACCTCTCATTCCACTCGGTGCAGTCGCACTACCTCGTTGAGATCGAGCGATGGCCAAAGGAATCATGCAGAGCGCCGGCGCTGTGGCCAAGTCGCCGATTGGCTTTGCTCGAGGGTTGTCGTACGCGTTTCGCGGCGGGCGGTTCGTGTACTTCGAGCACCGGGGCCTCGCGCGCTACTGGGTCTTTCCGATCTTGATCACCGCGCTCGCGCTCGCGTCCGTGTTCTACGGCGCCGGCAGCCTCTACGACGACCTGGGTGACGCGATTTGGTCTTTCTTCCCGGATAGCTGGAGCGAGGCAACCGGCGTCGCGGGGGCATTGCTGAAGGGACTGCGATGGATCATCGAGATCCTCTCGGGAATCCTCATCACGTTGCTCGGGCTCGTTCTCGTGCTGATCCTCTCGAGTGTGGTTGCGGCACCTTTCAACGACGCGTTGAGCGAAGCGGTCGAGCGCATTCTCACGGGTGGCGCCGCACCACCGTTTTCGCTGACGCGCATGGTGGCTGACATCGTTCGAACCATTCGCTTGGAGCTCGGCAAAGTATTGCTCTACGCAGCCATCGTGGGTCCGATGTTCCTCGCCTCGTTCTTCATTCCGGGCCTCGGCCAGATCGTCTCGCTGATCGGCTTCGCGCTGACCGCGATCTTCTTGGGAGTCGACTACGTCGATTGGCCGGCTGCCCGTCGAGACTGGTCGGTTGGTGACCGCATCGGGTTTGCCAGACGCCAGCTGGCTGCCGTCGCGGGATTCGGCACGGGCGTCTGGCTGCTGCTGTTCATCCCGCTCGTCAACCTGTTCTTCATGCCCGCCGCCGTGGCGGGAGGAACGATGTTGTTCGTGGATATGGCGGGGGGCGTGAGGGCGAAAGATCATCTCGGGTCGAGATAGACCTCTCGGGCCCCGGGCCCCGGGCCTAGGGCCGCGGGCCCCGGGCCTGAGATCGGGGATCGAGGGTCGAGACGGCCCGAGGCCCTAGGCCCTGGGCCCGAGGCCCGAGGGGCTCCGACCTTCCTCGATCCGCGATCTCCGCCCGCCGTTTTTGTAGGGCGCGGCAGCCAAGTGCTACCTTGGGGAGCGAGGGGAATTGGTTATGCGAAGTTCATCCTATTGGGCTCTCGGGCTGGCTTTCGCGGTCGTGGTCAGCTTGGCCGCAACGGCCGACCGCACGGAAGCGAGCAGCCGTTCGAAGAGCGCTCTCGAGCAGTCGATGGGCGAAATTCAGTGGGGCTGGACACCCAGGCAAGTCTACCGCCAGCTGAAGAAGGAGATCGAAGCGCGCTACCAAGAGCCGATCTCCAAGACCACCGATGCGATCCAAGAAGATCGGCTTCGGCACCAGATGGCCGAAGAGATCCGTCAGATCCGCGACTCGTTTTTCGAGTTCGACGGGACGGCCAGCGCATACGACTCCGGTTACCTCAAAGGTGAGTTCACTCACAAAAATCGCGAATCGTTGCTCCGCGTTCGGACCAAGACCACTCAGGACTACTTCTTTTTCATCAACGACAAGCTCTGGAAGCGGTATCGCGCGTTCGACGCCGCCGTCTTCGAGGGCGCGAGCTTCGACGAGTTCGGCCGCGCGCTGCAGCAACGCTACGGCAAGGCTCGCAAGAAGACCGGCCCGCTTCGACCGGGCGGCGAGCCCAAGCAGTGGTACGAGTGGCGGGAGCCGCGCGTGCTCGCGAAAGCCGTCGACAACAACGAATTCTACGGATTCTACTGCCTGATCCTCGAGAATCCGAGGACGGTCGCGCAGCTCGGCAAGCTCCGGAAAAGCAAGCCGGCCAAATCCGAGGACGGCGAAACCCTCGTCGAGATGGTCGGCAACGATGCGGACCAAGATCAGAACGCGGACATCGCGGACCGGATCACGGGCGAAATTCGGCGACACGAAAACGTCGACGTCGACGACGACGAGTAGCGCCAACGTAGGTGGGGGTGGGATTTACAGCGCCCGCTGCCCCTCGGTACCCTGGGGACGCCTAGGAATCAGGTTTTGCGGTACCGCCTGCGCTTTCATCTCCAAGAGGTCGACCTCGCGACGGACGAGATCGTCATCGGCAGAGGCTCGATGTGTCACATCACCATCGACGACCCGATGCTCTCGCGCCGTCACGTGCGCATCGACCTCAGCGGAGCCGAGCCCACCGTCGAGGATCTTCGAAGCCGCAACGGCACCCAGCTGAACGGCGGTCCGCTCGAGGGGCGCGCCCAGCTCCGGGATGGGGATCGCATCCGTCTCGGGACCCAGGAGCTCGTGTTTCTGGTGTTGGGTGCGAGCCGGGGTGACTTTCGCACCACGTCCGGGCTCATCTTCTGCGTCGGCTGCGCCGTTCCGTATCCAAGCACGAGCCCGCAGTGCCCCCACTGCGGCGCCGTGCGCACCGAGGAGGGTGCACCGGCGCCCCGCGAAGTCGCAGCAACCGGGTGGACCTTTCACCTCTTGTCGCAGGTCGTCGAGCGCGCCATCGAGCAAGGCCGGCTTGCAGACGCGGAGCGAATGATGTCTCGAGGGGTCGCGGAGCTGGAGGAGCAGCTCGACGAGGGCCTCGAAGTCGAGCCGGAGCGGATTCTCGGCATCGCCGAGTGCGGCGCACGGCTTGGTTGCGCGCTTCGCACGGCGCGATGGCTCGAGATCGCCACGAGGCTCTACGGCCGGGCCGGTCAGAGCCCTTCGCGCGACGTCCTCACCTTGCTGGACGAGCTGCCTGCCGACTCTCGTCTCGCCGACGCGGTGGATGCACTTCGACACGCCGGGCCGGAGACGCGGCGCGCGAGCTAGTGCGCGGTGACGACCTGCTCGAGGCCTTCGAGCCGCCTCACGAGGAAGCGTTCCGATGCGCCGTAACCGGCTGCGCGGTTGTGCACCACCTTCAGGTAGGCGCGCAAGAACTGCGGCCGGCTGTAGTTGTTGTTACGCACGAGGTTGTGAAGGGCCTCGATCGTTTCGGCTTCCATCAGACGACCCGTGGCCGTGTGAATCCGGAACACCCAATCGATCCACTTGGTCGCCTTGAGCCCCTGTGCGAGTTCGAGAGCGTAGCTCGTCGCACCTGCGAACAGGGTGTCCTCATCGTCTTTTTCGGAGTCACTCAGAGGGCGATGAGCAAGCGCTCGCTCGAGAATGTTGTCGAGGTGAGGAAGAAGCATCCTTTCCGCTTCTTCGAACCGACCCATCGCAATCGCCTTGCTCGCGATGCCCGCGATCACGTCGAGCGCCCTGGCGGTTCGCGTGTCCTCAGCTCCCCAGGCGTGTGAGCTGGAGTCGACCCGGCTGTTCGTGCCTACGAGCGTCTCGCCCGCGGCGCTGAGGCGCCGGCCGCATTCGCCGCAGCGCCGCTTTGCCGCGCCATTGATCGCACCACACGTCTCGCACACGACGTAGTCCGCGGTCTCTTTGGTTCCCTCGCGAAGCTTCGCAGCGTCGATCAACACGAGCTCCTGCGACCCGATGTAGACGCGGTCCATGTGCGCTAGGCGGCGTGGTGAGCTGATGCGGACGCCGTTGACGGCAACGCCGTTGCGGCTGCCGAGATCCTCGACGACGACGGCGTCCGGCCCGACGTGCAGCACGGCGTGCTTTCGCGACACCAATCCATCCGCCAATGCGAGATTGCATGACGAGCTTCGACCAATCGCAAATTCCCCGAGTGGCATCTCGAGGTTGGTCGACTGATATCGCAGCCTGAACCTAGGCACCCCATACAACAATGTAGCAGCTAGGCAGTCTGCCCGTCGAATGAAGTGCAGCCCCAAAAAAGGCTGACAACGTGACGAAGGTTCAGCTCAGAAGCTCGCGATTTCTTCGAGCCCGGCGACAGCGCCGAGGCCCCTCTCGAGGCTGCCTTGTGTTTCGAGAGTCGCGTCCATCATTCGCGCCAGGTTTGCGAGGTCCTTGCGGTACTCGCTAAACGCGTTCTGCCGGCGCCCGAGGACGCCCTCCGACTGGTCGGGGTTGGTGAGAATCACGTAGTTGCTCGCGTTTTGTCGAAGATCCTGGCCCTGATAGAGCTCCTTCTCGAACGGCTTGCTTCCACGCGTGGCCCGAACCTTGAGCTTCGTCACGGGTGCGCCGTCGCCCGGCATGTCGACATACACCAGGCCGCAGCGAAAGCCGCCCTCGCCGAGTGTGGGAACACAGCCCGTCGGGCTCGTCGTGAGCGCGGTCTCGTCCTGAGCGGCCTCGTCGAGCTCTGTCCGGCGCGCCTGGGGCAAGACCCGACCCGCTACCACGTCGAACTCGTTCCACAGCTCACCTACCTGGCGTGCAAACAGGAACAGAGAGTTGACCGTCTCTCGATTGAACTTGGTGTAGTGCAGCCCAGCGAAGTCCGCCGCCGTAAATGGGGTTGGCAGCGCACGCAGTTGCTCGATGGCTTCGTAGTCGACCGTAGGCCCCTCGCCCGGGCGGGCTTTCGCAGCGCTCACCGCGCGGTCGAGAAGTCGTTTGGCCTCGGAAACCTGGTCCGCCGCTCCACGCACACCCTGATAGACGGCTTTGCCGTCTCGCACGGCAACGTTGTACTCGCTTCGCCGGTGCATCACGGTCGTCGCGAGCACACCGAGAAATAGACCCACGAGCGCCGCACCCGCACCGCTCATCATCATGAGCTTGCGAACCCGGCGACTCTTGCCCTCGTGCGCGGTCGCGACAGCTTGCTCGTCGACGACAATCCGCACTTCTTGCCGCGCGGGCGCTTTCGCGGTCGTTCCTCCAAAGGGCCCCGACCGCTTGGCCGCCTGGCCTCCCACGAATCCTGGCGGCGGCGCGATGCCACCAAGGGCGGGCGGCGGCGGCGCCACGCCTCCTTCCTCGCTCGCTTGAGGCGGTGGTGGCCCGGTCTTTCGCCCGAGCCGCTCGCGTATATCGCGGACTTTCTTGGATTTTTGGAGCTCGTCTGACATTTCAGTTCCTTCAAATTTATCCGTGGGAAGCCGATTTTGTCAAGGCGGGCGTGCCGCACGCCGCGCTGATAGGCTGTGCCCCCCCACCATGATGCCACCCCCGGTCGAAGAGCGCCGCTTTGTGTCCTTTGATGGCACTGAAATCGCCTATCAGGCGGTCGGACGGGGGCGGCCGATCCTCCTCTGCAACGGGCTCGGAGGAAGCTGGGAAGCCTGGTCTCACCAGATTCAATACTTCCGTGACCGGTACCGGCTCCTCTCTTGGGACTATCGCGGCCTTTATGGCTCGGGGCCGCCCAAAGATACCCGAGCGCTTCGGATCTCGGATCATGCGCAGGATGCCATCTCGCTGCTCCGCGAGGAAGGCGTGGAGCGAGCCGCCGTCGTCGGCTGGTCGATGGGCGTACAGGTGAGCCTCGAAATGTTCCGCAATGCCCCCGACAAGGTCGCGTCCATCGCCATGGTGAACGGGGTCGCAGGTAGGCCCTGGGACTACGTCTTCAACCTGAGTCTCGTCGGTCGGCTGCTCCCTCCGTTTCTCCGAGGGCTTCGGTCGATGCCCCGGACCATCGAGGCGGTCGTTCGCCAGGTCACGAGGCTTCCAGAGCCGGGCGAGTGGGTGAAGCGCGTGGGGCTCGTCGCAGGGACCTTCGACGATCAAGTCGCGAGCCACGTGATCGACAAATTTCGCACCCTGGACATGGAACTTTTCATCCGGCTCCTCGAGCGCATGGGAGAGCACGATGCATGGGATCTGCTCCCCCTCCTCGACGTTCCCGTGTTGATCATCGCTGGTTCGAGGGACGTCTTCACTCCGAGGTCAGCCGCCGAACGGATGGCGCGGCGGACCCGCGGCTCGGAGATGATGATCATTCCCGGGGCGACTCACTACGCGGCGCTCGAGTACCCGGAGATGGTCAACCTGAGGCTGGAGAAGTTTTTTCGGGAACGAGGGTATGAAGCCGTACCCGCGGGGGCCGGTTGACGGGCTCGTTGCGAGCCGCTAGCGATCGACTTCGATGATTCTCGTGATCGATAATTACGACTCGTTCACCTACAACCTCGTTCAATATCTGGGCGAGCTCGGGGCCGAGGTCGTGGTCGAACGCAACGACGCGGTCGCGGTCGAAGACGTCAAGAAGCTCGCCCCGAGTGGCATTCTGATCAGCCCGGGCCCTGGGCGCCCCGAGGATGCTGGAATCAGCCTGGAGCTAATTGCGGAGCTCGGCTCGGACACGCCGATTTTTGGCGTGTGTTTGGGGCACCAGAGCATCGCGCAGCACTTCGGCGCGGCGATCGTGCGAGCCGATCGGCTCATGCACGGGCGCACCTCCAAGATTCTGCACGAGGGGGCGGGTGTGTTTGCGGGTCTTCCGAGCCCTCTCACGGCAACGCGTTACCACTCGCTCATCGTCGACCGGGAAACGGTCCCAGGCGATCTCGAGGTCACGGCGTGGACCGACCAAGACGAAATCATGGGCCTTCGCCACAAGGAGCTGCTGATCGAGGGAGTTCAGTTCCATCCCGAATCGTTCCTGACCGAGCACGGCCACGCCCTGATCGAGAACTGGCTGTCGACTCTCGGCTCGGTTGGTGGCGCGTCGTGATCTCCGAGGCGATCAAACGCGCGGTCGAGGGCGAGGATCTATCCGCCAATGAAATCGAGGCGGCGATGGACGCGATCTTCGACGGTCGGGCGTCCCAGGCGCAAATCGCTGCGCTCGTCGTTGCGCTCCGAATGAAAGGTGAGTCCGCAGAAGAGATCGCCGCCGCGGCGCGGTCCCTTCGCAAGCGCTGCAAGTCGATCGCCCCAAAAGTCCACGGGCCCTTGCTCGATACTTGCGGCACCGGGGGCGACGGCCTGCACACGTTCAACATCTCGACGGCCGCCGCGGTGGTCGTGGCTGCGTGCGGGGTATCCGTGGCAAAGCACGGCAATCGAGCAGTGTCGTCCAAAGCGGGCAGTGCCGACGTGCTCGAGGCGCTCGGCATCCGGATCGACTTGCCGCCCGCGGCCGTTCAGGGCTGCATCGAAGACCTCGGCATCGGGTTTCTCTTTGCCCCGAGCCACCACGCCGCGATGCGGCACGCGGCTCCGGTGCGCCGCGAGCTCGGGATTCGCACTTTGTTCAATCTGCTCGGCCCCCTCGCGAACCCGGCATCGGCCACACATCAGGTCGTGGGTGTTTTCGATCCCACGCGGATCGAGCAGCTCGCGAGGGCCCTCGGGGCGCTTGGTCTGGATGCCGCATGGGTCGTCCACGGAGACCGAGGCCTCGACGAGGTGTCCCCGTCCGGGCCGACGCAGGTCGCGAGACTTGCAAACGGTCAGATCGACGCGTTCGAATTGACCCCTCGCGACTTTGGCTTTTCTCCTGTACCGCTCGAGTCGCTCCGCGGCGGCGACGCCCAGAAGAACGCCGAAATCATTCGGGGAGTTTTCGCCGGTGACGAAGGCCCGGCACGCGTAGCAGTCGTCATCAATGCCGGCGCGGCACTCTGCGTTGCTGGCGTTGCGTCCGATCCCGGGGACGGGGCACGGCGCGCCGCCGACGCAATCGACCGAGGCGCAGCCGAGGAGCTGCTCGCGCGGTGGGCGCAGCACACGCAGTCGACATGACCGAGTACCTCTCTGCGATTCTCGTACGCAAACGGCGCGAAAACGCGCGTCGCCGCCGCCACCTCGCGTCTCGGCCTGAAAAGGCGCGAATCCCGGACGAACGCCGCGGAGCGCGCGCGATCGAGGCTTTGCGCCGAGCGCCGGGCGGGGCCCCCGCGGTGATGGCCGAGGTCAAGTTCCGAAGTCCGAGCGCCGGGCAACTTCGACCAAAGGTTCCCGGCGAAGGGCTTCGCGTGGCCCAAAGCTACGAGGACGGCGGCGCTTCGGTCGTGAGCGTGCTCGCCGACGGGCCGGGTTTTGGGGGCTCGCCGCTTCTCGTGCGTCGCGTCGCCGCGGGCGTAGGCGTGCCGGTTCTCTACAAGGGCTTCGTGCTCGACCCGATCCAGGTGGACCTCGCGTTCGACGTAGGCGCGTCGCTCGTCCTGCTGTTGGTTCGAGCTCTCGAGGATCGAGAGCTCGCGTCGCTGATTGCACGAACGCGCACGCTCGGCATGGAGCCCGTCGTCGAAGCGGCGAACGCCGATGAAGTGGACCGCGCTGTCGCCGTCGGCGCGAAGGTGATCGGCGTCAACGCGCGGGACCTCACGAGCTTCGAGGTCGACAAAGAAGCCGCTCGCGCATGCGTCGAGCGCATTCCGGAGGACTCCATTGCGGTCTTCATGAGCGGCGTTCGGACCGTGGAAGACTTCCGGACCGTGGCCCAGACCCGCGCTGACGCCGTGTTGATCGGCGAAGAGCTCATGCGTGCCGAGGATCCGGGCGCCCGTCTGGCTGAGCTGTTGAGCTCGGTCTGAGGGAGTCGCGCTTTTCCGGAAGCGTGATCCGAAAGCACGTTCCTGGGCCGTCGCGGTCGAGGATTTCGATTCGGCCGCGATGCTGATCGACGATCTGTTTGACGAGTGCGAGGCCCAAACCGACACCGTGGCTTCTGCCCGAGTAGAACATGTCGAAAAGGCGCTCTCGCTGAGCGGCCCCGATGCCCGGGCCCTCATCGACGATCTCGAGGTACGCGCCTCTGTCGTCGACCCCCGTTCGGATTTCGACCCGGCCTCGGCGCGGGGAGGCTTGAACCGCGTTCTTGACCAAGTTCCAGATCACCTGACGCATGCGGTTGGGATCTGCCTCTACGAGGACGGGACGGTCGGGCGAGGTGTCTTCGATCTGCAGCCCGTTGCTCACGGTGGCTTCGCCCCGTGCGACCGCGGCGACCTCGCTCGCGATCGCCCTCAGGTCGACGATCTCGGTCTGTATCTGGCTCGGCCGGCCGACCTGGAGCATCGCGGTGACCAGCGCGTTGAGTCGTTCGACCTCGGAGATGACGATTCCCAGCAGTCGGTGATCCTCGCGGCTCAGCGTTTCTCCGTCGCGAACCATCTCCACGGACCCGGAAATCGAGCTCAAAGGATTTCGGATTTCATGCGCCAACCCCGTCGCGAGACGGCCCAACACCGCAAGACGCTGCGCCTGCTCGGCTTGATCGCGGAGCGTCTTGATCTCGGTCAGATCTTGAAAGGTGAGCAAGACGCCCGTGCGGTTGCCGTCGGCGTCGAGTAGGGCGCTCAGCGTGTACCCCATCGGGAACTGCGTGCCGTCGGATCTCCGGCCCACCGCGTCGGCACGCCGGGGTGGTTGGCTGGGTCGGCGTCTCCGGAAGTCGGGTAAGACGCTCGCCAGGGAGTTGCCGAGGAGTGCACCGTCCCGGTCCCGCAGGATCTCGCGAGCGGCTGGGTTGATTCCAAGAATGAGCCCGTCGTCGTCCGCCGTGATCACGCCTGAAGCAATCGAGCGTACGATGTCGTCGTTGAGACGCTCGAGGCGAGCCGCGCTCTCTTCGGCTTCTGCGAGACGTGCGCCGGCCACCTGAGCACGGCGCGCGAGGTTGGTCGCGAGCAGGGCAACCGCCGCAATGCCGACCATGTTGGACACGAGCGCGAGCTGGAAGTCGCGCTCGCTCAGGATGTATTGACTCAGTGGTTGGTCGGGTGGTGCCGGCAGCCAGCCGACGTTGAGCGCGAGACCCTGCAGGAAATAGCACGCGAGGCTCGCGGCGGCCGTGTAGTACGCGGCGCTAGTACCGAGCGTGAGCGCTGCGGTGAGGATCTGGGCTCCATAGAGAAAGGAGAAAATGCTCCCGGCGCCGCCCGTGAGGTAGACGAGACCGGTGATCAGAAGCACGTCGAGCGTGGTAATCGCGACGGCAACCACGTTTTCGCGCCGACCCCGCAACAGCCATACGCCGAACAGGATGGAGGACCCGTAGATCGCCGAGATCAGGATCAGCAGGAAGGTCGGCGTGAATCGGCCGTATCGAATCGCATCGAGCGCCAGGTACATCGTGGCGCCGAGCAGGACGGTAGCGATGATGAGGCGCCCGCCGAGAACCCACTGGAGCCGGCGATGCGGGTTCGGGTCCTCGCCTCGCGGTGTCCGAGTCTCGGGCGGCTGAATCACTCCGCGTTGACTTTACCTGCAATCGAGAAGATCGGCAGGTACATCGAGATCAGGATCACGCCGACGATGCCACCGATGAAAACCATCATGAGAGGCTCGAGTAGCGAGGTGAGTGCGGCGACCGCCACGTCGACCTCATCCTCGTAGAAGTCCGCGATCTTGTTGAGCATCGTGTCGAGAGCGCCGGTTTGCTCACCGACACCGATCATCTGAACCACCATCGGTGGAAAGACGTTCGTCTCCATCAGCGGCTCCGCCATCGTCCGGCCTTCTCGAATCTTGTTCGAGGTTTCCTGAATCGCGTTTTCGACGACCACGTTGCCGGCCGACTTCCTCACGACGTCGAGTGAATCCAGGATGGGAACACCCGCCGAGAGAAGGGTCCCGAGAGTTCTCGTGAACCTCGCAACGGAGATCTTCCGCATGACGGGCCCGAGAATTGGCAGCACCAGCAGAGTGCGGTGAAAGAAATGCTTTCCCGCGGGCTGGCGATAGATGTACGTGACGCCGAAGACCAACGCCGCCGTGCCCAAGATGAGCCAATGAAGGTTGCCGAGGAAACCTTCAGATGCGGCGATGACCATCTGCGTCAGCGCAGGCAGCGAGTCCTCTCCACCGAACTCGGCAAACATGCCCTTGAAGCTTGGAATGACCCAGGCCAGCATGACGACGACGACGATGATGGCAACGAAGAAGATCGCGACCGGGTAGACCATGGCGCCGCGAACCTGACGGGCAAGCTTGACTCGCTTCTCGATGTAACCCGCGAGCCGGTTCAGAATCGTATCGAGGATACCGCCCATCTCGCCCGCGCGAACGAGGTTGACGAAGAGCTCGTCGAAGAGCTTCGGGTGTCGCGCAAGACCCTCCGAGAAAGTCCCGCCTTGTTCGACGTAATCTTTGACGTCTTTGAGAATCGCGTTGAGCGCTTTGTTCTCGCCGCGCGCAGAGAGGATGTCGAGGCACTGAACCAGCGGAAGGCCCGCGTCGATCATGGTCGCGAACTGACGAACGAAAACGACGAGCTCCTTCGGGCCGACGCCGCTCCCGAACGAGAGCTTGAGCTGGCGGCCCTTCTTCTTGATCTTGACTGGATTGAGCTGCCTGGCGCGAAGCCGCGACTGCACGGCTTCCTTGCTGTCCGCCTCGATGATCCCGGTTTGGACCTCGCCCGCGCGAGTGCGCGCTTCGTATACCCACTCGGCCATGAATTTCTCCGCCCGATCCCCTTCGAGCCTTTCAAAATCCTAGCCGATCGGGGATCGGCTGGTCAAAAGCGAGGCGCAATTCCGCTGTGGCTGCTGCTAGCCGGCTAGTTGCGGTATGGATTCTCGATGTCGATGTCAATCGGAACGGCCGCGGGCTCTGAGGCCGGGCTCGTTCGTTCGGAGCGTTTTCTGACCTCGGGAGGTCGCTTCTCGGCAGCCAGAGCCTTCCGACGGGCCCGTCGGCGCTTTGGGCGTGAGGCATCGGTGCTGTTCTTCCGTTCCGGTGACTTCTTCGCCTCAGGAGCCCTGCTGTCCGAAGTGACCGGTCGAAGCGGAGGACCTTCGAGCCCTTCGCTCGCCTCCGGCAGACCCGCCGAAGGCGGTGTCCCGAGGAGCTGCCAAACCAGGAATCCCGCGTACAGAAAGACGACGATCGCAAGCAGCATGACCAGCCATCGTGCGGCGACCGAGCCCGAGGACTCCTCGATCGAAAGCTGCCGGTCGTTGCTGAGGACGGTCGAGACCGTGCCCGAAATCCGCGGCGCCTCCATCCGCCCGCTGTGCGTTTGGCCGGTGTGCGAAGCTCCCTCGCGCGGCATCGGAACGTCGGACTGCGAGATGTTCGTGCGCCCTAGTTGCTCGATCGCATCCCGCACCCGTGTCCGCTCGGCCTCGAGCTTCTCGGAGTCGAGCGTCCGAACGACCTCTGCGACGTCGCGCGTCTTGGCGACTCCGCTGCGGCCCGCCGCATTTTCGAGCGCTTCTGCGAGCTCTTCGGCCGATTGAAAACGCTGCGCCGGATCTCGGTCGAGTGCCTTCATCACCACGGTGTCGTAGGGCGCGAGCTCGTGCCAGAGCGCCGACGGCTTCGGGACGACCGCGTTCAGGAGATTGTTGAGAGTGGCGGCGTTCGAACCGCCCTTGAAGAGGCGGCGTCCCGTCAGCGATTCCCACAGTATGATGCCCGCGCTGAATAGGTCGGAACGCTGGTCGGTTTCGTTGGACGCGGCTTGCTCGGGGGCCATGTACGAGAGCTTGCCCTTGAACTGGCCCGAGCGGGTAGAGGCGATGCGAACGTCCGCCTTGGCAACTCCGAAGTCGGTGAGGCGAGCGATACCGTCGGTACCGATGAGTATGTTGTGCGGCGAGACATCGCGATGAACGAGCTTCAGCGGTCTCCCATGCTCGTCCTCGAGGCGATGTGCGGCGCTCAACCCCTGAAGCGTTTCGATGAGCACCCGACACACGAAAGGCCGTGGGAGGCGCTCGCCCTTCTTGGCCGCTCGCCCGAGTAACGCTCCGAGGTGATTGCCCTCGATGTACTCCATGACGAGGAAGTAGCCATCGCCCGGGCTGTCGCTGATGTCGAGCGTAGGGACGACGTTCATGTGACGGATGCGCGCCGCGAGGCGTGCCTCGTCGAGAAACATCGAGATGAACTCCTCCTCGTAAGCCAGATGCGGGTGCAGCACCTTGATGGCGACCATGCGTTCGAAGCCCGCGACTCCCTGAGCCCGCGCGATGTACACCGACGCCATGCCACCGGATGCCAGCTGCGTCAGGATTTCGTAGCGGCCGAGCTGCCTCCCCGCCATGGGTCGCGACAACCGCTCGTCGCCCGACGCGCCGGCCGGTGCGTGCATCAGAAGCGCCCCTCCAACCTCAGCGCGCCGCCCTCGCGGCTGGCGCTGACGGACGGGGCGAGGCGCCGGGAGGCCGTCTCGCGAGACTCACCCTTCCAGTTCGTGAACACCCCGAGCACCGCCGTCGTTGCGGCCATGCCCGCGGTCACGCCAATCAAGATGTTCGTTCGCCGTTCCTTGGACTGACCTTCTTCCAGAAGCGCCTGGGCTTGCTCGGCTGGCGTCGGCGAGCTTCCTGTGTTGAAGCCCGGCGAGTTGGCATTCTGGGCCGCCGCCTCGTAGGCGCTCACGCCGCGGTTCGCGTCGATCCCAGACCAAATCGTGACAGCACCGAGCGCGGCCGTCGCTCCGAGCGAAGAAAAGAACGCCCACTTTGGTATTGGCGGCGGCGCCTCCGCGGGTTCCGGTGGCGGAGCAGCCAGCGCGACCTTCTTGGTCTTTCCCGCTGGCCCTCGGAAAGACGTCGATACTTCGCCGTGCTCGAAAGCTGCCTTCAACTCGTGCTCGACCTCGGGCGTGACGAAGAACGATGGGTGGCGGACGACTGCCCCATCGACCTCGAGCTCGCAGGGTGCTCCGCACATCACACGCACGAGAAGATTCGCCCGTGCGACCGGCGCCAGGATCTGGCGCGCGGCGTTCGTTGCCCTCGTGTCCGCCGGGTACGTCTCCATCAGCTCCCACGCCAAATTGCCGGCGCGAAGTGGTTGCTCGGCTTTCACGTGCGCGCGCGCAGCCTGCAGTAGCGCCGCCGAAGTGGGGACGAGTCGATACGCCCGCTCGAACCAGTGCGCGGCGAGCTCGTAGCGTCCGGCGAGATACGCCGCAGTCCCTTCGTCATAGGCCTGCGCAGCCTTCGCTCGATCCTCGACTGAGGACTCCGCGTCCACTGCCGCAGGCACGGAAAAACACAAGCAAGTTACAATCAACGCCGACGCGAGCCGGTGCTGTGGAGTGGTGGTGGTCATCGGCCAGATCCCACCGTTCACGATAATAAAAATCTGGCGGACCGCCGAATCAGGCCCCGCTGCGAATCGCCTGCTGGTAGCCCTTGCGGTCCAAATTGGTGAGCATTTGACGCATTTCGTCGGGCTCGGGGGAGCGGATCTCGGCAATTTCACGGTCGATGATCCCATGCGCCACGTGGTGCAGCAGCGACTGATTCATCGTCTGCATGCCGGACGCTCCTTGGCCGGTCTGCATGATGCCGTACATCTGGTGGACCTTGTCTTCGCGAATGAGATTTCGAATCGCTGCATTCGGCACGAGCGCTTCGCAGGCCATCGCGCGTCCAGGGCCGTCGCAGCGCGGCAGCAGCATCTGACTGAGGACGCCCTGCAGCACGAACGAGAGCTGTGCCCGAATTTGGCTCTGCTGACCAGAGGGAAAGACGTCGATGATACGGTTGATCGACTGAGCCGCCGTGTTCGTGTGGAGCGTTGCGAAGACCAAGTGACCGGTCTCCGAAATCGTGAGCGCGGCTTCGATCGTCTCGAGGTCTCGCATCTCGCCGATGAGAACGACGTCCGGATCCTGTCGGAGCACGTACTTCAATGCGTCTTTGAAACCCGTGGTGTCGGCGCCGACTTCGCGCTGATTGACGATGCAGAGCTTGTTTGCATGCAAGAACTCGATGGGATCTTCGACGGTGACGATGTGGTGGCGATGCTCGCTGTTGATCTTGTCGATCATCGAAGCAAGAGTCGTCGATTTGCCGGAGCCGGTCGGACCCGTGACGAGCACGAGACCGCGGGGCCGTGTACACAGCTCCTCGACCACCGGCGGCATGCCTAGCTGTGAAAGCGGGCGAATCTCGAAAGGGATCGCACGGAAGGCACCCGTTACCGCGCCCCGCTGCAGGAAGACGTTTGCCCGAAACCGCGACAAGGACTTCACGCCGAAAGAGAAGTCGATTTCGTGCCCTTTTTCGAAGCGTAGCCGCTGGTCCTCGGTCATGACCTCGTAGCAGAGAGCCTTGCTTTCTCGCGGCTTGAGAGGCGGTGTCCGGAGCGGCACCAAGGAGCCGTCGATGCGCAGCTGCGGCGGCGAGCCAGTCGTGATGTGCAAATCGGAGGAGCCGCGCTCGACCATGAGCCGGAGCAACTGCCGGAGCGTAAGAGAAGGAGCCTGCTGTGGAGCTGCCATGGAGTCAGCATAACAGAGCGCCGAGCGCGATGCCTAAACGGTGCGCCGAACCCACGGTCGTCTTCGAAGCCAGTCCTGCTTTCCGTATTGCGAGCCGATGATTCGGGTCACGGAAGCTGCCGCCAAAAACGAGCCCTCGAAACCGAGACCAGGAGCCACCTGTTCACTGCAGAGATAGAGCCCGCGGACCGGTGTCCGTGTGGGCAGCGCACACACGCCGAGGGCACGCCGAGTCGGATACTCGTAAATCGCTTTCATCGTGTACGGGCCGCGTGCCCACGGCTCGCTGCACGAAGGTGTGTCGCCCTCGAATGCCTGGGGCGGAAGACCGTCGTGCGGGCTATCGATCCAGATCGCGTGATCATCCAAGAAGGGCAGTACACCTCTCAGCGCGTCCGTGGCGTCCTCGCGCACGAAACGAAGGGGCGACGACGCGGTGTCGACCAAGTGCTCGTCGATCAGCGTGCTCGCCGTGCAGAGAACGCGTCGGTCGTCGATGCGATGCGTTCGGAGCCAGAAAGGCGGTGCGGATGTCTCTTCGTTCGACGCGAGGAGTGCGAGGGGCGCCAGGGCTTCCGGTACTCCCCGCCGATCGACGAGCAGGTGGACGGCGCACCGGTATGCGCGCGACCGCGGCTCTCCGACTCGTTCGAACATCGCGCCAAGCGCGGATCGGTCTGGCAGGAGCTGGGACAGCTCGCCAACCGAGGCCCCGTGCACCACGTGGGTGCAGCCGATCTCTTCTCCGGTGCGGCTGAGGACGATCGTATGGCCCTGGCGTCCGCGCGGCCGAATGGAATCTGCGCGCTCTTTCGGGCGCACGTCGCATCCCCACGAGCGAATGCGCGAGAAGAGAGCTTCGCGGAACCAACTCCAGCCGCCCGAGAGCTCGCTCAGCCCGGCGAGGACGTGTCCGTGGAGCCTTGCCCGCGTTGCATCGGAGTGCTGACTCGAAAACAGCGCGGAGAGGTGGGGGAGGACAGCCTCGAAGCCGGTGCGGAGCGGATGCCGGTGCGCGAGCTGGTTCCAAGACGTCCAGCCGTGCCCCTGTCGGTCGTAGCGGAGCGCGGACGTCACCAGCGACAGCTGTTGGCGTTCGAGGAAGGTTTCCGGAGGCCAGACGAGACCGCGCCCGACGACCATGTCGAGCTCGGCGCGGACTTCGGCGAGCGTCCGGGTGATGTCAGCCGCCTGTTGACGCACGTGCGGTATCTCGCGTTGGATCTCGGCGAGCCACCTCTCCGCGTCGGGGTGCACGTCGATCCGGTGCTCGGGGAGCAGCAATTGAAACGGCTGGCTCTTGTCGGCCGTGCGGTGGCGCACGTCCTGTCGAAGGGCCAGGAGCTCGAGCGTGCTTTGAACGACCGGGCTGTGGAGACCTGCAAGCGTCAATCCGTATGGCTCCACCTCGACGTCATCGAGCATGTACGACGGGTTTGGCGCACCGTGACCGACGACCAGGACTCGCAGTCCTTCTCCTGCGAGGAGTGCCGCGCAGAGGAGCGGCTCGAGGTATGCGCCAAGGACGACGACGTCGTAAAAGCTCGTCGGCACGGTCTTACAGCTCGGGAACCACGAGCGACCGATCCTCGTCGCCCGCAGGCGTGCCGACCCGAAGTGGGTCGAGCTGGATCGAGCCCGTCGCGATCTCGTGGATGACGCGCGGAAGGAGCCGGTGCTCTTGCACCTGAATGCGCGCCTGCAGGGTGTCCGCGGTGTCGTCGGCAAGCACGGGAACGGCGGCCTGCGCGATGATGGGGCCTGTGTCGACTCCAGAGTCGACTACGTGGACGGTGCAGCCCGTGATGCGCACTCCTCCGTCGAGCGCATCCCGTGCCCCGCTGTGGCCAGGAAACGCGGGGAGAAGAGCAGGGTGCACGTTGATGATTCGGCCTGGAAATCCCTCGAGCAAGGGCGGTCCGAGGACCCGCATGAAGCCCGCGAGAACGATCAGCTCGGGCTCGAGCTTCGAGACCTCCGATGCAAGCACTTCGTTCCATAGGTTCCGGTCGTCGCCCTTTCGAAGCGGGACCACCCGCGTGGGCACGCCGCGCGAGGTCGCGAGATCGAGAGCCGCGGCGTTGCTTCGATCCGAAACGACTCCGACGATTTTCGCCGCACAGCTCCGTTGGTCGATCGCGTCGAAGATCGCCTTGAGGTTCGAGCCACGGCCGGAAACGAGGACGACGGTGTTCATCGCTTCACGTCGAAAACGAGACGCCCGGGCGATCGGTCACGGTACCGAGGATGAATGCGCGTTCCCCGATCGCGTTCAGCGCGTCGATGAGGTTTTTGCTTCGTGCGGGCTCGACGACGACCGTGAAGCCCACGCCCATGTTGAAAGCCCGCAGCATTTCCGGATCAGCGATGCTTCCCGCTCGCTGAATCGTCGCAAAGAGGGGGTCGGGGGCCCAAGCGCCGAGGTCGACGGCGATGCCCAAGCCCTCTGGCGTCACCCGCGGCAGATTTCCAGGAAGACCGCCGCCGGTGACGTGACACATCGCGCGCGCGCCGTGCTCGAGCGCTACGCCAACCGCGTCCACGTAGATGCGCGTAGGGCGCAGTAGAGCCTGCCCGAGCGTCTCCGCTCCGGCGAAGGGCGCCTCGAGCGAATGGGGCGCTCCGCCCTCGAAAAGGGCGCGCCTCGCGAGCGAGAAACCGTTCGAGTGCAG
The DNA here is from genome assembly GCA_024643985.1 of Myxococcales bacterium. Classification (GTDB taxonomy): domain Bacteria; phylum Myxococcota_A; class Polyangia; order Polyangiales; family Houyiibacteriaceae; genus SG8-38. Next base: position 33,167 of record JAHELW010000006.1, read on the forward strand.
CCCCGAAGACGCGAGACCAACTACCTGGTCGCCGACCTGGACGCCGCTTCCGTCGATGATCTTGCTGCGGCCGACGACACCGACCGCGAAGCCCGCGAGGTCGTACTCACCGGAGGCGTAAAACCCGGGGAGCTCTGCGGTTTCGCCGCCGAGGAGCGCACAGTGGGCCTGACGGCAACCTTCCGCGATCCCCCGCACCACCGCCTCCCCCTGGTCGACGTCCAGCTTCGACGTCGCGAAGTAGTCCAGGAAGAATAGCGGGCGCGCTCCGACCGTGATGATGTCGTTCACGCACATGGCGACGAGGTCGATTCCGATCGTGTCGTGGACCCCGAGCTCGAACGCCAGCTTGAGCTTGGTGCCGACGCCGTCGGTTCCGGACACCAGCACGGGGTCTTCGATGTCGGTGGGGATCGAGCAAAGGCCTGCGAAGCCACCGAGGGAGCCGAGCGTGTGCTCGGTGCGCGTCGTCTGGGCGAGCGGCTTGATGCGTCGGACGAGCTCGTCGCCTGCGTCGATGTCCACACCCGCGTCGCGATACGTGAGACCCGCCATGCGCGGGAAGCTAGGCGATCGGTTGCATCGGGTCAACGAGGGGGGCGCCGTTGACGGGCGTCCGGGCGTGACGTAAAGACGCCGCATTCGGGGCGGGGTGAGCGGGTTCAAACCAAGTCTGATCGGTTTGCTGGTTCTGACGGCGGCATGTCAGAGCGGTTTGCCGGAACGGCCTGAACAACCGTTGGTCGAGTCGATTCCCGAGGCCCCGTCCTCCGCCGACTCGGAGCGCGACGCAGCGGTCCTCACGCGCATCGACGTCTACGGCGCGAGCGCTCCGGACGCCGCTGGCGCCCGCGTCGTGCTGTCGTTCGAGGGCGCGCCTCTGTTTCGCCAAAAGCAGTTGCCTGCCGAAGGCGTTCTTCCGGCCCGGATCGCAGTCGAGCTCGAAGACGCCGTGTGGGGTGACGCAGTTCCGGTGGCGCAGTCGATCGAGCGCGGTGGTCTCCTGCGAGTGCGATTGGCGACGCCGAATCCGCGCGTCGTGATCGACCTTCAGCCGGGCGCCTCCGGCCGCGTCTTCTATCTGACGGACCCGTATCGCATCGTCGTCGACGTCACCCGGGCGGGGAAACCTCTGAAGAAGCGTCGGCCCTTGGTCGTGTTGGATCCGGGGCACGGGGGCAAAGAGCCGGGCGCGGCCAACGACAGATATGGCTTGGTCGAGTCCGAGCTCGCTTTGACGCTCGCGGAGCTCGTCGCCGAACGGTTGGGGGAAATCATGCCTCGGGCGCGCGTGATGTTGACGCGGTCCACCGATGTCGATCTCTCGCTCGAGGCGAGATGCGCCGTCGCCAACGCGGTGGAGGGAGACGTCTTCGTCTCGATACACCTGAACGCGAGCCCGGAGCCCGTACGAAAGGGCGGCATCACGACCTTCGTGCTGGACACGACCAACGACAGACAGGCGCTTCGACTCGCCGCACGTGAGAACGGGACGCGCGTATCGGAAGTCACCGGGATTCAGAGCCTGCTCGCGAAGCACCATCGAAAGGGTCAGCAGAAGGAATCGCTTTCGCTCGCAGCAGACATTCAGCGAAACGCGTTGAAGAGCGGACGCACCGTGCTTCCGAAGCTCGCCGACAGGGGAGTCCGCCGCGCGATGTTCTATGTGCTGGTTGGCGCCCGGATGCCGGCCGTGTTGCTGGAGGCCTCGTTCCTGACCTACGAGCCAGAAGCACGTGCGCTCGGGACTCGTTCTTACCGGCGCGCGCTCGCCTACGGCATCGCATCCGGCATCGCTTCGTACCTACGCGACCATTGAGCCGATTGGTTGCCACCGTGTTGACGGACAGTCATACTCGATGACCGTTGTCGGATGGATCCAGCCCTGTCGTCGATCTGGGTGGCCTTGCACCTACGCTCGGCAAGACCTGCAGTGGGTACCTCGGTGGATATCGCCGGGCGTTCGAGGACGCAGTGCGCCGCGGGGATCCGGGTGTCCTCACCGCAAGCGCTCATGCTCGGGCGCTCGATGGTCTCTTGAGCGCGCTCTACTGCGCGTCCGATGCGGCCACGCGGGCGTTAGGGCGCCAACCGCGCGGCCGCGTCGCTCTGGTGGCGGTCGGCGGCTATGGTCGTTCGACGCTCGGCTTGCACAGCGACGTCGACGTCGTGTTCCTCTGCGACGATTCCGACGATCCGTTCGTCGGCGCGCTGGCCGAGGGTTTGCTCTATCCGCTCTGGGACCTCGGCGTCGACATCGGGCACGCGGTGCGGAGCGTCGCAGAAACCCTCGGTCTCGCCCGAGAGGATATCCGCACCACGACTACCTTGATCGACTTCCGCCGTATCGCCGGAAGCGGCTCGCTCCTCGACGATCTCGAGCGCGGGGCGCGTGAGCAGGTATTCGAGCCTCATCTGGTCGAGTTTTTGAATGCGCTCGAGCAAGACACCGCGACACGGCACCGCCGTTTCGGCGGGAGCCTCTACCTTCTCGAGCCCGACGTGAAGCAGGGCCGCGGCGGCCTGCGCGACCTGGACGTCGCCGAGTGGGCCGCACGCGGACGCTGGGGAGCCCGAAACGAGCAGGACTACGTCCGCACCGGCGCGCTCTTGGCCCGCGAGGTTCGCGAGCTCGAAGACGCACGCGAGATGCTTTGGCGCGTCAGAAACCTCCTGCATCTGAGAGCGAGCCGCCAGCAGGATCGACTCACCTTCGGGGACCAGGAAGACATCGCTCAAGAGCTCGGCTTCGTCGACGGTGTGACGCTGGGGGTCGAGCAGTTCATGCAGGCCTACTACCGGCATGCGAGGATCGTCGCCCTCACCGCGGAGCGCATGCTGGACCGAGCGCGCCCCCGCAGCCGAGCCGCGACGTTTCGGAAGCTCGCGCATGGAATCATTCTCGCCGACGGCGCAATCACGCTCGAGAACCCCCAGCGGCTCGACGACGACCCCGCCTTGGCGTTGCGCTTCTACCATCAGGCAATTCGCCATCACCGGCGCCCGGACCACTCGGCCCTAGACGCGATCGCACGCATTGCCCCGGACAAACGATGGAGACTTCGGCTCCAGGATTCCGAGGAAGCCACTCAGCTCTTTCTGTCCTTGCTGAAGAACATCGATGAGACCGCGTTTCGCAGCGGTTCCACGGCCGCCGAGCTCTACGAGGTGGGGCTCGTTTCTGCGATGGTTCCCGAGTTCGGGCCGCTCGTCGGTCGCGTCTACCACGACGTCTTTCACGTCTACACGGCCGATGTGCATGCGGTGAAGGCGCTCGAGCACCTGCAGGCGTTGACGCGCGGCGATAGCCGGGTTCATTCGCTCGCGGCACGCCTTGCGGCGGAGGCCCCTCGGCGACTTCCTTTGTTCCTCGCGGTCCTGCTGCACTCGCTTGGACGCGTTCGCGGCCGCGATCAGGAGGAGGAAGGCGCGCGAATGGCGGAGAGCGTCGCGATTCGCCTGGGACTCAGCGCAGCCGACGCCGAGCACGTCGGATGGCTGGTACGCAACCAGAGAGCGCTCTACCGATGGGCGACGCAGCGGGACATCCACGATCCGCAAGGCCTCGTCGAGGTCATCCGTCTCGTGGAAACGCCGGAGCGACTGCGGGACCTCTTCCTCTGCACCGTCGCCATCGTCTCGACGATCAACCCCAAGGCCATGACCTCCTGGAAAGCGCGCGCGCTCGACGACCTCTACCTGTCGACGCTCGCGGAGCTCGAGATGGGCGGACCGGCGCAAACCGAGAACCGCGTGCTCGAAGTGAAGCTGCAGGCCGTGGTTGGTTTCGCCGGAGACGCCGGCCGAGATGAGCTTCAGAGCTTCATCGACGAAATGCCGGACCGCTACTTCCTGGCAAACCCGGTCGACGTCGTTCGTCGGCACGCCCGTATCGCCCGCGACCGCGATGCTGGGCTCGTCACCGTGCGCGTCGGTCCAGGGCGCACCGAAGACGTGGAAGAAATCGTAGTAATCTCCGCCGACCGTTCCGGCCTGCTCGCAGACCTCACCGCCGTGTTTGCTGCGCATGACCTGTCGATCTTGACCGCGGAGATCTACACCCGGCGTCGGGAGAGCGGGGACGAGGCATTCGACGTGTTCTCCGTCAGAGTGGGCCACAACACGCCCGCGCCGGCTCGGCTTGCCGAGGAGCTTCAAGAAGACATCGCCCAGCGAATTACGAATCGGATCTCCGAGCAGGACCTAATCGCGCGTCAGAGCACGCCGCCTCCTTGGTCCGTGAGGCCCGGCCCCGACGTGCCGACCCACATCAGCGTCGATAACAACGCGTCGTTGAAGTACACCGTGGTGGACGTATTCACCCGGGATCGGATCGGACTCCTGCATGAAATCGCCCGCACGCTTCACCAGCTCGATCTCAGCATCGCGGTTTCGAAGGTGAATACCGAGGGAGAGAGCGTTGCCGATGTGTTCTACGTCGCGGACGAGAACGGGCACAAGGTGCACGATCGGGACCGCCTGAAGCGGCTTCAGCAAGTGCTGTACAGCCGAATCCTGGCGCTTCACGCGCGTGCCGAGGCGCAATGAGCACGGCGCGGTTGTCGCTCGCCGCGCTGCTCGGGGTGTGCGCCTGCGCGTCGGCGGCTACGACGGGCCCCGTCGAAAGCGGCCCCACCGAGGTCGTGAGCCGACCCGCTGCGACGCCCAACGTGCTGCGAGGGGAAAGGCTCCTCGTCGAAGGGCGCGTGGACGAGGCGCGGCGCATCTTCGAGCAGGCCATCGCAGACGATCCCGACGACGCGCGAGCTTGGCTCGATCTCGGGCTCGCGCACGAAGCCCGGGAGGACATGGAGTCCGCGCGCGCGGCCTATCGGCGGGCGACGGAAATCGACCCACGTTTCGCGGAGGCGTTCAACAACCTCGGCGTTCTGTTGAGGGAGGCGGGTCAGCTCGCCGATGCTACGGGGGCCCTCGAGCGCGCCGTCGCGCTGGATCCGGACCTGTCGGCGGCGCGTTTCAACCTCGGCCTCGCGTACGAGGATCGAGGAAAGCTCGACGACGCGGAGCGGGAGTATCTGGCCGCAATACGGCAGCTTCCTCGGGACCCGGTCCCGAAAATCAATCTGGCGATGATGTATCTTTCGATGGGCCGCACCCGCGATGCAGCCGCCCAGCTCCGAGGCGCGCGACCGCTGGTGCGCGACGACGTGCTGCTCTCGATTGCGGTGGGAGAAGGGCTGCGCCGCGCGGAGGCGCCGCGTGAGGCGATCGACGTGCTGCAGTCGGCGCTCGACCGCAGCGGGGATAGGCCACCGACCGAGCTGCTCGCCGAGCTCGCGCTCGCCCACTATGCCGCCGGCGACTTCAGCTCCGCGGAGCAGACGATGCGCCGCGCGGTTCTCCAGGACGAGCTCGACCCGGCGCTTCAGTATGCGTACGGCTCCATTCTCGTGAAGCTAGGCCAAGTCGGCCGAGCAAAAGTGCACCTCAAGCGCGCTTTGAAGCTCGACCCAGACGGCCCCTATGCCGATCGCGCGCGCGGGCGTCTCGAGGCGCTCAAGTAGGCGGGCGGTAGCCCAGCCCGACGAGAAAAACTTCGTAGCTCTCGTTCCGAGTGGCCTCGGGCCGAATGATGCGGACTTTGCCAAACACGGAGCGAAGGCCGTCCCGCGCGTCCTCGAGCTCGGCACCCTGAAAGATCTTGGCGACGAACGCGCCGCCGGGTCGCAAGACCGCTTTGGCGAGCTCGAGCGCGCGCATCACGAGCTCGTAGCTTCGGTATTGATCCGCGTGACGCTGGCCGCTCGTCTTGGGCGCCATGTCGCTGATGACCAGGTCGAACGGCCCGCCTAGCGTCGAGGGATCCACCTCGAAGGCATCGGCCTCGAGAATCTCGGCATTCGGCGGAAGCGTGACGTCGGTGCTCGCGGGGTCGATCCCAACCACGCGGCCCGTGGGTCCGACCCGCTCTGCAGCGTACAGTGTCCACGAGCCCGGGCTCGCGCCGAGGTCGAGCACGCGCTGCCCCTTCTTGAACAGCGATACGCGCCGGTCGATTTCCTCGAGCTTGTAGACCGACCGTGCGGGATACCCTTCGCGCCGTGCGCGGCGCCCGTGGTGATCCTGCTTTCGCCGTCGGGGCAGTTAACCCTCGTCGGCCGCGTCTGCCGTCTCCGAGGCTTCTTCTTCGGGCTCCGCCTTCGGCGCGGGCTCGGGAAGCGGCACCGGCGCCTTCTTGATCGCGCCTTTGACCGTGAGGAAACCGTTGCGCGGGCCTGGAACGCCGCCGTCGACCAGCACGATGTTCTCGTCTGCGAGGATCTTCACGATTCGAAGATTGAGAATGGTGGCTTTCTTGTTGCCGTACTGGCCCGGCATCTTTTGGCCTCGAAGCGTGCGGCCGGGCGTCATGTTCATGCCGATCGAGCCGCCGTGACGCTTGTACTCGTGGGTGCCGTGGCCAACCGTTCCGGCGCCCGCGAAGTTGTGACGCTTCATCACGCCGGTGAAGCCTCGACCCTTGCTCGTGCCCGATACGTCGACGAACTGTCCGTCTTGAAAGATGTCGGCCACGCCGAGCGTCTGGCCTACCTCGAAGCGCTCGAGAAGAGACGGATCCACGCGGAACTCCCGGACGATGCGAGGCGCATCGACCCCAGCCTTCGAAAAGACACCCGCCTCGGGCTTGTTCACGAGCTTGGGCCTTCGCGAGCCGAAGCCGATCTGAAGGGCTGCGTAGCCGTCTTTGTCCGGCGTGCGCTTGCCGACCACGACGCAGGGCCCCGCTTTGATCGCGGTGACGCGCCGAACCTCCCCGTCGTCGAGGAAGATTTGGGTATTGCCAAGCTTGGTGCCGATGAGGCCGGGATTCGTGTTCACAGGTCTTCTCCCCCGGAAAAGGGCCGCAAAGATAGTGAGGGGCCCGGGCGAGTCAAGGCGCCCCGGGGCCCGGGGCCCGCCACGGGGCCAAAACCCCGGTCATTCGGCGATTTCGAAGATGCGCAGGGCGTTCTCGTACGTGGTTTCGGCGAGCGCCTCCGGGTCCTCGCCCCGGAGCTCCGCGACGCAGCGGGCCGTATGCGCTATATACGCGGGTTCATTACGTTTTCCGCGCTTCGGAATCGGTGCCAGGTACGGAGCGTCGGTCTCGACCAACAGCGCGTCGGCAGGCTGCTTTCGCGCCGCCTCCCGAACCGCCACCGCCTTTTTGAAGGTCACGATCCCACTGAACGACGAGACGAAGCCTAGGTCGAGGGCAGCCGCGGCAAAGGGGGCGTCCTCGCTGAAGCAATGGATGATCCCGCCGACGTCGCTCGCCCGCTCTTCTCGAAGGATTCGAAGCGTTTCCGCGGGAGCGGACCGCGTGTGAATCACCAGCGGCTTGCGGAGCGCTCGCGCGATCGCGATCTGCCGTCGAAACGCCTCGGCTTGAGCGTCCCGCGGAGAGTGGTCGTAGTGAAAATCGAGCCCGGTCTCCCCGATCGCGACGACCGCTCGGTCGCGTCCCGCGTCCCGTATCGACTCGCAGAGGGCCTCGTCGAGATGCTTGGCGTCGTGTGGGTGAACGCCGACCGTCGCCGAGATGAAGTCCGGGTGGGCGTTCGCGATGTCCACTGCGGAGCGCACCGATGCCGCGTCGTGCGCGCATCCGATCGTGGTGATGCGGTCGACGCCCGCGTCTCTGGCCCGTGCCAATACCGCGTCGAGCTCTTCGTGGAGCCTCGGATCGTCCAGATGGCAATGGGTGTCGAACAACATGACGCGACGCCTAGAGAGGGTGATGGGACTCTCGGATCGAGGCAAGCAGGGCTCGTGCCTCCGAGCTTTTCGGAGCCAGCTGCTCGAGCGCGGCTTCGTACATAGGTCGTTCCGCCTTTCGACTTCGCCGAAACGCACGCGCCAAGTCCGGCACGAGCTGAGCGAGGCCCAGCTCCCCGACGAGCTGAATCGCGTACTGACGCGCCTCGATGCGCCAGCTCCGCACGAGCTTGCGGATCACGCGAAGGCCCTCGGGATCGCCCATGCGAACGAGGGCGCGCGCCGCAGCGGCGCGAAGGATCGGTGAGCGCCAGCGGTGCTTCGCGAGGCGGGTGAGCTCGATCCGGGAGCGCTGGTCTTCGAGGTCGCCGAGCCCAATCGCCGCAGGAAACGCGCGATCGGGTCGCTCGAGGGCGGCCCGCAAAAGCGACGCGCCACGCCCGTCACCGAGCGCGGCCAGAGACGCCGCGGCTCCGAAGCGGACGCGCTCGACCGGATCGTCGAGTAGCGACGCGATGGCGTCGGCACATGTCTCCGCGCTCTGGTCTCCGAGGCACTGCGCGGCGAGCAGGCGGACCTCGGGGTCCTCGTCCTCCAACGCTCGAGCGATCTCGGGCACGTGCTCGTCCCCGAGCATCGACAGCGTCCACACCGCTGAGAACCGCATCTCGGGCCGCTGGTCTGCGAGCAGCGCCGCGATCGAAGGAGCGCTTTGCTCCGGTGCGACTCGCCCGAGCGCCAAGACCGCTGCCTGCCGCGCGGCCGGATGCGCGTCGTCAAACGCGGCGGTGAGGAGCCCGGCCGCCGATTCCGCCTCGAGCACGCCGAGCGATTCAAACGCGGCAGCGCGGACGGCGCCCTCCGGATCGCGCGACAGCACCACGAGTCCCTCGATCGCCTCCTCTCGACGGTCCTGCGGCGGATCGCCGAGCCGGGCCGCCGCCGCCACGCGGAAGCGAGGCTGCTCCGCGCGAACGTCTCGCAGCGCAGCATCGAAAGTCGGCGCCAGCGGTGGGATCACTTCGCGCGTGACCCGGGTGCGACGTCGCGATCGACGAAGAGCACCGCGAGCCCGTCGTCGTCGCTCGCCGCGAGCAGCATGCCCTGCGAGAGCAGCCCCATCAGCTTGCGAGGCTTCAGGTTGGCGACGATCACCACGCGTTTTCCAACCAGCTCTTCCGGCGTGTAGTGCTCCGAGATGCCTGCGAGGATCTGCCGCGGCTCCGCTTCGCCGGCATCCACGACGAGCTTGAGGAGCTTTTTGCTCTTTTCGACCCTCTGGGCTTCCTTCACGAGCGCGACCCTCAGGTCGACCTTCATGAAGTCGTCGAATTCGATGAGCTCGTCCTCGTCTTGCTTGGATTCGTTCATGGCCGTGCCCTTGGATGTCTCCGGTTGAGTCGCTCCGACCCCCAAGCGCTCGAGGATCGAACGCTCCTGGCTTTCGTCGAAGCGAGGGAAGAGCGGCGTGGCTGCTTGCGTCTGCGTCCCTGGTCGGAGCCCGCCCCACGCGCTGGGCCAGAGGTCGACCTGCTCGGTCGGTAGAAGTGGCGCCATTCCTAGCTGAGCGCGAAGCTCGTTGCACTTCGACGGCATGACGGGGAACAGCATCACCGACAGCCAACGGAGAGTTTCGAGCACCGTGTAGCAAACCTGCTCGAGCCGCGTCTTGTCGTCTTGCTTCGCGAGCTTCCAGGGCTCCGTCGAGTCCACGTACTTGTTCGCCGCGGACACCAGCTCCCAGGTAGTATCGAGCGCCCGGTGAAACGAGAGCGCGTCGAGGTGGCGTGCCGTTTCTTCTGCCGCCGAGCGCGCCTTCGCGATGAGCGCTCGGTCCGCTTCCCCGAGCCGCTCGAAATCCACGTGCGGCACTCGGCCGTCGAGATTCTTCTTCAGGATGCTCGCGACGATTCGGTTCATGAGATTGCCGAGGCCGTTCGCGAGCTCGCCGTTGTAGCGGTTCAAGAGATTTCGGTGGCTGAAGTCACCGTCTTGACCGAAGCCGACCTCACGCATGAAGTAGTAGC
>JAHELW010000093.1 GCA_024643985.1 Myxococcales bacterium
CCCCATCGTGAGGTCGTCGACGACACAGCCGAAGTTGTAGAGCGGCATCCCGTCCGGACGCAGCAGAATGAAGTCCTGCAGCGTCGAGTGCTGAATCTCGATCTCTCCCTTCACGAGGTCGTCCCAGCGCGTCGTTCCGGAATGCGGCGCCCGAAAGCGAATTACATGCCGAGCGTTCGGGTCCTCAGGCGGGTTGGTCCGGTCGCGCCAAGGGCTCTCGAAACGAAAGCCCTCCTTGGTTCCGGTGTTCCGGTGTGCCTCCCGGGCCTCCGCGATCTCCTCCTTGGTGGCGTAGCACCGATACGCGTGACCGGTTTCGAGCAGCTTCTCGGCGAGCTCCGCGTAAATGTGGAGGCGCTTGCTCTGTACGTACGGGCCGCGGTCACCGCCGACTTCCGGACCTTCGTCCCAGTCGAGGCCGAGCCAGCGCATCGATTGCAGCACGATTTGAATGCTCTGCTCCGTGCTCCGCTCCCGGTCGGTGTCTTCGATGCGAAGGATGAAGGCGCCGCGGTGTTGGCGAGCCCAAAGCCAGCTGTAAAGCGCAGTGCGGACGCCTCCGATGTGAAGGTACCCGGTGGGCGATGGCGCGAACCGGACGCGGACCTCGGACATGAGCGGAGAGCTAACCGGGGAGGGTCACACGGTCAAGCTGTCCCCAAGGGTCGCATCGCAGCGCGATAGCGCGAAAATTGAAGGGGAATCCCCTTGACCAGGCTTTGACCCGTGCGCACGCTCGGGCGTCGATGGTTGCGCCTCAACAGATGGTCGATCGGCTCAACCGCGGTGTCTCCCGACGCAACGCACGATGGACGTTCGTTCGCGATCACGCGTTTGGCGATGCGCTCACGCTGCGCCGTTTCCGCCTCGGGAACGGGCTCACGGTCCTGACCTTGGTCGACCGGCAGGCGCCGACGGTCAGCTACCACACTTGGTTTCGTGTAGGCTCGAAGCACGAGCGACCGGGCAAGACCGGCCTTGCGCACCTCTTCGAGCACCTGATGTTCAACGCGACGCGCGCGCATCCGCTCGGTGACTTCGACCGCCTGATGGAGCAGGCAGGGGCCGAGGCCAACGCGGCAACGTGGACCGACTGGACCTATTACTACGAGAACGCGCCGCGCGGCGCGCTTCGTCTGCTCGTCGAGCTCGAGTCGGACCGCATGGCAAACCTCTTGCTCCGGGCGCCTCAGGTGGCGTCGGAAAAGGAGGTCGTTGCGAACGAGCGCAAGCTCCGAGTCGAAGACGACATCGAAGGAAAGGCGCTCGAGCTTCTCTACTCGACCGCATTTCTGCGCCACCCCTACCGGTGGCCGACCATCGGTTGGATGAAAGACATTCGTGGCTTCACGGTTCGCGACTGCCAGCAGTTCTATCGAACGCACTATGCACCCGCGAATGCCACGCTCGTCATCGCGGGCGACTTCGAGGAGCGACGGGCGCTCGCTCTCGTCCAAGAGCGCTACGGCAGATTCGGAAAGACGAGCCCCACCGAAGCCGTCGCCCACGCGCGTGAGCCTTCCCAGCGTTCGGAGCGTGTCGCCCAGCTTCGTGCGCCGACGCCCGCCGAGAAGCTCCTCCTCGGATACCACGCACCGGCGTTCTCCGACCCGGATACGCCGGCTCTCGTGGTTGCGAGCGAGCTTCTCTTCGGCGGACGCAGCTCCAGGATTCACCAGCTCCTGTGCGTCGACGAGGAGATCGCGCTTTCCGTTCGAGGGTCGATCGCGCCGTTCGTCGACCCGGGTCTTTTCGAGATGTGGATTTCCGTCCGCCGCGGCAAGCGCAGGCACGACGCGCTCCGCCTCCTGGAACGGGAGATCGGTCGGCTCGGATCGCAGGGACCTACCGTGGCCGAAATGGAAAAGGCCACGAGTCAGCTCGAGCTCTCGTTCCTCCACGGCATGGAGACCGCGGGCGGCAAAGCGGAGCAAATCGGCTTCTACGAAACCGTCGTGGGCGACGGTTCGGCCATCTTCGATCGCCTCGAGGCCTATCGACACGTCACGGACAGCGATGTTGCGCGGGTGGTGCGAAGACACCTTCGACCGTCGCGCCGGACGCGTATCGAAATTCTCCCGGGCGGATCATGAGTCTTTTCGTCGAGTCGAGCGACGTGCTGCCTCTCGTCGACTTGGAAATCGGCTTTCCGATTGGAAGCCTGCAAGACCCCGAAGGCCGCGAGGGGCTTGCACAGCTGGCGGGTCACCTCGCGCGGCGAGGCCCGCGCGGGATGTCGCAGCGACGCTTCGAGGATCGGCTCGCAAGCCTCGGGGCGCGCCTCTCCGTAGAGGTCTCGATGCGGTCGACTCGATTTCGTGCGACCGTGCTTCGTCGCCACGTCGAGCCTTTGCTCGAGCTGCTCGCGCAGGTGGTCTGGCGTCCCGCGCTGCGAGGCGCCGACTTTGCAAAGCTCAAAAGGCAGACGAGCTCGGTTCTCACCGCTCGCTTGGACGACGACCAAACCCTCGGTGCGGTACGCTTTCGCCAGGTGCTCTTCGGTGCGCACCCGTACGGGCGGAGCCTGACGGGAAGCGCGACGAGCCTGAGGCGAATCGGGCTCGACGACGTCCGGCGCTTCTACCGCCGGCACCTCGGCCGAGGCGGCTTTTTCGTGGGGATTGCGGGCGACGTCGACGAAGCAGAGGCCCGCCGTTGGGTCTCGCGTCACCTGCCGAAGCGGAGCCGCTCGGCGCGCAGACCCGCCGCGGTACGCCCCACGCGTGCGCGCCGCGGGCGGCGCGTGGTGATCGTCGACAAACCCGAGCGCTCGCAGACGCAGCTCTTCATTGGGACGCTTGGCGCTCGCACGCGGGATCCGGAGCTGTTTCCCCTGATCGTATCCAACACCGCGTTCGGCGGAACGTTCAGCGGGCCCCTGATGCAAGAGGTCCGAGGTGTTCGTGGATGGAGCTACGGTGCGTACAGCCGGCTGCTTCACTCGGCGCAGCGAGAGGCGTGGTACATGTGGACGGCGCCTTCTGCCGAGTACTCCGCGGACTGCGCCGCGCTTCAGCTCGACCTGCTGGAACGTTGGGTCGCGCGAGGCATCAAGAGCAAGGAGCTCACCTTCGCGCGGCGCTATTTGATCAACGGCCACTGCTTCGATCGCGACACGCCCTCGAAGCGAATGGAAGCGAGACTCGACGTGGAGCTCCTCGGCATTCCGAAGCGCTACATCGATGACCACGATCGGCTGATCGCCGGGGTGACTCGAAAGAGCGCCAACGACGCGACGAGCGCCCGCATCTCCTCGCGCGACGTCACGATCGTCGTCGTTGCCACGGCGGATGAGGTCGCACCGGCGTTCGAATCCCTACCCGGGGTGGAGTCGCTCGAGATCGTCCCCTTCGACGACCTTTAGCTCGTCAGCGCCCGCCGCAGCTCGGATCGGCTCCAGATGCGGGGAACCTTCACCTGAGGCAGCTTTGCCAGCCGCTCGGCTCGCGGCGTCAGCGTACCCTGCGGGTCGGGCAGGATGACCGTGCGAAGGCTGTCGGACCGAGTGAAAAACTCGACGACGTCCATCGCGCGCGGATCGTGCGTCACGGAATGGATCACGAGCGCCGCGTATTCCGTGTCTTCGTCCTCGAGCTGATTGACGGCTTCTGCAAGCGACTCGACGCCGTAGGCGGGAATCCCAAAGCTGCGAATCTCGGCTTCGATCTCCTCGCGAACGCGACGGCGTGGCTCGAAAACCAGGAGGGGAGAACGCCCAGCGTAGGCATCTCTTCTCAGAAGAGTGCGAAGCACCGCGTCGTGAATTGCGTCTTCTTGGTCTGCGGACAAGACCGGGAACGAGATCGCCACGCCTCCACCGTTCCCATTGCCGTTGCCACGATCTTGGACGCGGCGGATGGACCCCGTGAGGCTCATGGTTTCGTGGTTCGAGTCGAGATCGATCAGCAGGTGCACCAGGTGGCCGGGCCGCAGATCGCTCTCACCGGAAATCAGTGCACCACCCGCCGAGATGTTCTCGAGCGTGTACTGTCCGATGCGATCGCCCCGTTGGAACAGCACCGCGCGGCCGTCGAGATCTACGCGATGGCTCGAACGTCGATCTCGTTGTGCCTTGGCATGCCCCATCGAGCTATCAGAGTGCCGAGCCGCGAAGCGAAAAGCTAGTCCGCAAGGGGTGATACCCCGATCGAAGCCCCGTGATTGTTGCGGTTCTCCGATCGGGGGTTCTCAAGAATCTAGATGATTGTATAATCACCGACGGAAGCGCTGCGTCGATGTTGAGCAAGCGGATTCGCGACGTTCTCAGAAGGAAGGGCTCGGACGTATATTCGGTCGGGCCGCTCGCTACCGTGATCGACGCGGTCAACGTGATGAACGATCACCACGTCGGTTCGGTCCTAGTGATCGAAAGCGGATATCCGGTCGGCATCTTCTCCGAGCGCGACGTTCTAGTCCGAGTGGTCGCGGCGCATCGCGATCCCCGTCAGACGCTCGTTCGTGACGTGATGACGACCCGGCTTCATACGGTTGCCCCCGACGACACCCTGCTCGAGGTCATGCAGTTGATGACGGAACGCCGTTGCCGTCACGTTCCGGTCATGGTGGGCGATTCGCTGGTCGGGCTAGTCTCCATCGGTGACCTCACCAAGGCGACTCAGCACAACTTACACCAAGAGGTTCGCGAGCTCTCGAGCTACATCGGAGGTCTGTACCTCGGCTAACACGCGTTGACCTTCCCCCCAACGCGTCTAAAGGCCACCTGCTCCCCCAAACAGGTGGCCTTTTCTATGCCGTTCTATCTGTTATGGTCCCCGCCGTATGCCGAGCCTCAAGTGGATCGTGCCGCAGGGTCGCCCACGCGTCTTCGGGATCTACAAGCGCGTGACCTCGATCGGCAAGGCCGGCGCCAACGACGTGGCCATCGAGTCCGCGTCGCTCGAGCCGCATCACGCGCAGGTGGTCTTCGACGGCCGTGACTTCGCGATCTCGCCGGTAGACGCGGGGGCGCAGCTGCTGGTCAACGGCAAGAAGAAAAAGAAGTCCAAGATCTTTCACAACGACAAGCTCACCCTCGGCGAGGTCGAGCTCGTGTTTTCCCTGTACGACGAGACTGCGACTCGCGACGCATCGCCCAATCAAGAGGCACAGGCGTCCGAAATCGAAGGAATGATGAAGCTGAGCGACTTCAATCGCCGGCTGCTCGAAATTCGAGCTATCCCGGACCAGATCGAAGCGCTGCTCGACGCGGTGATCGAGGTCGTGCACGCAAACAAGGGCTTCGTGATTTTGCTCCGCGACGGAGAGCCCGAGGTCGCGGCGGCGCGCAACGTCGATCGCGAGACCATCCCGGACGCGGTGACCCAGCTGTCGGACAGCATCCTCCGAAGGTGCATCGATACCAGGCAGCCGCTGATCGTGAGCGACGCCGTCAACGATACGATGTTCAATTCGAGTGAGAGCGTTCTCAACCTTCAGCTCAGCTCGGTGATGGTGGCTCCACTCGTAGCGCAGGGGCAGCTTCTGGGCTTGATTTACGTCGGGAACGACAACGTCGTGAACCTGTTCGAGCAGTCGAGCCTCGAGGTGCTCACGGTGTTTGCAGGCCAGGCCTCGCTGATTTTGCAGAACGCGATTCTCTTGAACCAGCTCACGACCGACCGGGATCGAATCGCCGAAGAGCTCGAGGCGCAGCGGTTCGGCGACATCATCGGAAGCTGTCCGAGCCTGCAGGAGGTGTTCCGACGAGTCGAAAAGGTGGCCGCCGCCGACATCAACGTCCTGATCACCGGCGAGACCGGGACGGGCAAGGAGCTCTTCGCCCGAGAAGTCCACCGCCGCTCCAATCGAGCCGACGGCCCCTTCGTCGTGGTGAACTGCGGCGCGATTCCCGAGAACCTGATGGAGTCGGAGCTTTTCGGTCACGTGCGCGGCGCGTTCACCGGCGCGGTGTCGACGCGGCAGGGAAGCTTTCAGGCGGCCAACGACGGCACGCTGTTCCTCGACGAGATCGGGGAAATGCCGCTGGCGCTTCAGGTCAAGCTGCTTCGCGCGCTCCAGGAACGGGTCGTCGTCAAGGTTGGAGACACCAAGCCCGAGGCGGTCGACATACGCGTCCTCGCCGCGACGAATCGGGACCTCGATGCGTCGATCAAGGAAGGAAGCTTTCGCGAAGACCTCTACTACCGTTTGAACGTCATCAATCTGCACTTGCCGCCTCTGCGCGAACGGGGCGACGACATCGTCGTTTTAGCCAAGTTTCTGCTTCACAAGTATGCCGCCGAGTTCGGTGCAAACGTGAAGGGCTTCACGCCCAAGGCGCTCGACGCCATGCGAAACTACGACTGGCCCGGCAACGTCCGCCAGCTCGAGAACCGCATCAAGAAGTCGATCGTACTTGCGGACAAGACGCTGATCGGACCCGACGACCTCGATCTCGGGAGCGACCAGAGTCGAGCGGTGGTCCCGCTCACACAGGCGCGGGAAGAGTTCACGCGGACGTACATTCTTCAGGTGCTGGAACGCAACGGCGGCAACCGCACCCGGACCGCCCGTGATTTAGGCGTCGATCCGAGAACGGTGTTCCGCTATCTCGAGCGGGAGCCCGATGCGCCCGAGCCGGGGGGACCTGCGGAGGGCTGACATTAATGTCATAGAGAGGCGTTCGTTTCGGCGGCGTAGCGTCGAAATCCCGAGTTTTTTGGGCTACTGGAGCCGCGGCATGGGCTTTGCTTCTAAACATTGCGGGATGGTTTTCCTTGCTTCATGCGTGGCCTTGGCAGCGGCTGCGACCGGCTGCGTGACGACGAATCCGGTCGAGTTTTCGGCCGAGCAGAACTTCCCTCCGTCCGTCGTCAGTCAGCAGAACGCAGAGTATCCGCTTCGCGAGATTGGGCAGTTGAATCTCGATGACCCCGTCGAGACCCCAGAGCTCCCGCTCGAGGTGATCGTTCGCGACCCCAACGTCGAACAGACCCTCGAATACCGCATCTTTCTCGATTCGGAAAACCCGCCTGGTACCGAGTTCCCCATCGATGACGGGGAGATCCTTCCAGAGGGCGGGTTCGTCGAACGCGAGGAAACGTTCACGATCCCGTACAGCGCACTGACCGCGGGCGTGTGCCACAAGATCGAGCTGGTCGTCGTCGGTGATTTCGCGAGCTTCGTCGAGCCGCGCCGACCGGTCGAAGAGGGGGACGTCGACGATGCAACCTGGTGGGTCGAAGTGACCAGCACGGACCAACCCACCATCGAAGTGGAGTGTCGATGACGCGCAAGTCGGCTATCTTCATCCTCCTCCTCGTCGGGTGCAGCTTCGAATCCGCGGCAACGATCGAAACCGTCGACAACCGTTGCGGAAGCGACGCCGACTGCGGGAGCGGCGCCTGCGACGGCG
This sequence comes from Myxococcales bacterium, assembly GCA_024643985.1. GTDB lineage: Bacteria > Myxococcota_A > Polyangia > Polyangiales > Houyiibacteriaceae > SG8-38. The sequence goes on from JAHELW010000093.1 coordinate 7,355, forward strand.
GCATCTGCATCGACGCGTCCCGCGCTGCTTTCGAGGTAGCGCTCGAAGTTCTTTCCGGGGCGTCCGAGGGCCGGCCCGCGACGCCCGCGAGCTGGGCATTCGGCGCCGAGCGATTCGTCGGTCCGAGCACGCGTGACCTGGTGCTTCCGGCGACGCGAGAGCTTCGAGGCACCGTACGAGCCGAAGGGGTGCGGGTGCCGGCCACGCTCCGGTTTTCGAGGCGGATGCCGACCTCGGTGGCCCCGCTCCAGCCGGTGCCGGTCGAAGTGGACACCCTACGCGAAGTCGCCGGGGGCCAAGGCGCCGAGGGCTACGATTTCAGCGTCGCGCTGGTTGCGGGCGAGACCTACGACGTAGTCGTGCTCCCCACCAGCGACATGGTCGCCTCGGCGATGGACGCGTCCGCTCCCGCGATTCGGAGCTTCCCTCCCCTGTATCTCGCCACCACCATCGAGGACGGGGGCACCGCGGAGCCGGCACGCTTGGACATCCAGTTCCCCTCGGATCTCGACGCTCCGTGCACGTCGATTCTCGCGACGGGCTGCACGCTCGATGGAAGAATCGTGAGCTTCGACGGGCAGGTCGAGGCGCCGGAACCCGGGCTTCAGGTCCGCGCAATCGACCAGCTGAGCGGCCGCGTGATCTCTTCGATCGGCGAAACCGACGAGACCGGCCAATTTGCGATTCGGATCGGCGCCCTCTCGCCGAGCTACCTGATTCGCGTGACGTCGAAAGTGGGCGGCGAGCCGTTTCCCTCCGTCTCCGTCGATCCGCTGCTCGTGTTCGACGGAATCCCCGGGGAGAACGTCATCCGCATTCCTCGGATCGCGCCGGTTCAGTTCACTGGAAGGGTGCGCGACGAGCAGGGGAGCGCGGTGCCCTCGGCGACCGTCCGTTTCCTGTCGTCCGGGGTCTTCGGCGGAGTTCAAAACGGCTTGCAAGGATCGTTTAGCGGCTCGGCAAAGACCAACGACGACGGAAGCTTCGGCGCCGAGCTGCTGCCGGGGCTCTACGCGATCACCGTGACGCCGCCCGAGGACGTCGAGAACGACTGGGGCGTGCTCGTCACCGAGTCTCTCGTCGGCGAGGAGGTTCCCGCGCCGGATCCGTTCGTGCTGCCGTCGCGGTTTGCGCTCCTCGGCTCGGTTCGCACGTTCGATCAGCAGGCGGCCGTCGGGGTGACCGTGCTAGCGCGGGCACGGGCGAGCGCAGAGCTCAGCGCCCCGCACCGCTCGCAGGAAACCGTGGCCGGCGACGACGGGCAGTTTGCGATGCAGCTCGACCTCGGTTTTTACGACGTGCACGTCAAGACACCCGCGGCGAGCGGCTATCCTTGGCTGGTCGAACCGGGGCTGCGTGTCGCCCGCGACGTCGATCGTGGGTACGAGCTCGTCCCACCCGTTCCGATCGAGGGCGTCGTGGAAACCACGGACGGTACGCGAGTGCCGGGCGCGACGATTCGAGCCTACGTTCTCGTCGAGGATGAGGTTGCCACGCGTCAGGTTCAGGTGGGCGAGACCAGGTCCGACGACCTCGGCAACTATCGACTGCTCATCGCGCCTGGTCTCGGCGCCGAATGAGCATCCAGCCGGTGGCGAGCAGCGAAAGCCATCCGGGCCAGTCCCCGAGCGCCGTGTAGACCGTATCGCGGTCCAGCATGCGTACGTCGACACGGAGGTTCTCGCGCGTGAGAAGCCCGGTCTTCGCAACCACGCGACCCAGTGGGTCGATGACTGCGCTCACTCCGCTGTTGGTCGAACGAACGAGGTAGCGGCGGTGCTCGATCGCGCGATATTTCGAAAGCAGGAGGTGAATCCACGGCTCCTGCGTGTCGCCGAACCACGCGTCGTTCGTCAGATTGATCAAGATGTGCGGTTTGGCCTCGCGCACCATCTTACGGGTGAAGTGTGCGAGGATGTCCTCGTAGCAGACCGGCGTCGAAATCCGCCATTCACCGAGCGTAACGGGTCGCACGTGACTGCCGGGCGTAAACCGGCCGCTGTTCGGCGAAAGCTCATAGAGAATCGGAAAAGTGTCGCCAAACGGAAGGTACTCGCCGAACATCAGGAGATAGGTCTTGTCGTAGGTCGACCGCACCATGCCGTCTTCGTCCATCGCGAAGACGGTGTTGTACATTCGGCGCTCGCGATCGATCGACAGGCCGCCGAACAGCATCGGCGTGCGCAGGCCCTTCCGGACCCGGTCGCCGTTCCAGGGCAGCTCGCGCGGGAGCCTGCCGACGTAAGCCGACTCGGGCCAGACGATGAGGTCGAGCTCTCCTTCGGATTCGAGCTGCTGGCTCTGTTCGAGATGACGCCGGTGCCCCTCGATTGCCTCTGAGCGCTTTTCGAAGATTCCCATGTTGACTTGCACGATGCCGAGTCGAAGCACGGGCGCGTCTGCCATGCGGGCCTCGATCTGCTCGATTCGCAGGGTGCCGTAGACGAAAGTGAAAGCCGTCGCGGCCGCTACCGCGACCCAGACCGACTTCGGCGTGCTCCCCCGCTCGCGCCACCAGCGCCAGGTTTCGTAGACGCTGAGGTTGACGAGACCGATGAAGGCGGTGACGAGCAGCGGGCCCCCGAGATCTGCGATCTGGGTAGGCACGGTCAGCATGTGGAAGCTGTTTGCGAGATAGGTCGGGAAGAGCGCTGGATACGCCCATTCCATCAGCAGGAGTATCGGGACGGCGACGGCTGCGGCCGGCCAGCCCCGCCGTCGGAGAGCGCGATAGACGACGGCGTAGAGCGCATAGTCGAAACCGAGATAGATGCAGAAGGCGATGAAGAACAAGGTGCTCGGCACGATCCCGTAGCCCGAGAAGACGTCTAGGAACTCGACCAGCCAGTGGTAGCCTCCAATGTAGCCGACCGCGCCGTACACCCAGCCGAGTGCAAGCGTGTGACGCCACGTACGATCGAGGCCGAGCTCGAGGGCCGCCCAAAACGGAGCCATGCAGACGAGCGCAAGCGGCCAGACGCCGAAGCCCGCCCACCCGAAGATGTGAAGGACGGCAGCGAGCAGCGTCAGACCGTACGCGCTCCAACGGGCCCCGGGGCTCGGCGTGGCGGCTTCCTTCACGAGGCGCGTAGTAGCACGCGCTCGGTCGACGCGCGCACGATCTCGAGGAGCCGATCGAGATCGGCGTCGTCGACGTTCAGGGGCGGGACGATGTACACCGTGTTGCCGAGTGGCCTCAGGTGCGCCCCGAGCTCGAACGCGAAGTCGGAGATCTGCCAGCCGACTTGGCCCATGTACCCGGCCGCTCCAACCTCGAAGGCCGCGCACATACCGACTGCGCGAGGATGTTTCACACCGGGGATGTCCTTCATGGCTAGGATCGCCTTTTTGACTTTGGCGGCCTTCGGGCGCGCCGCTTCGATCACGTTCTCGTCGCGATAGATCGCCAGCACCTCTCGCGCGACGGCCGCTCCGAGCGGATTCCCGCAAAATGTGTGACCGTGCATGAGCGCGCGGCTCTTGTCGCCACGAAAGCCGTCGAAGAGTCGCTCCGTCGCGAGGGTGGCAGCGAAGGGCAACATGCCGCCGGAAAGCCCTTTCGCCGTGCACACCAAGTCGGGCGTGATGTTCGCGTGGTCGCATCCCCACATCGGGCCGGTTCTTCCGAAGCCGGTGAAGACTTCGTCGGCGATGAGCAGCGCGCCGGTTTGTTCCGTCACGCGCCGGAGCTCGGCAAGCAGCTCCGCAGGGTAGGCGCGCATTCCGGCGGCGCCTTGTACGACCGGTTCGACGAGCACCGCGGCGATTTCGTCGGGACGCTCACGCAAGATCGAGAAAAGCTCCCCAAAGACAGGTTCCCAGTCGTGGTCGACCGGCTCGGATGGACGGGCGACCTCGAACAGCAGCGGGCGAAACACGGCGGTGAAGGCGTCGACCGCGCCCGCGCTCATCACGCCGAGCGTGTCCCCGTGATAGGCGCCCGGCAGCGCGACGAAGCGTCTGCGGCTCGGCTGCTGGTTCTGCTGCCAGTATTGAAACGCGATCTTCAGCGCCACCTCGACCGCGGTCGATCCGTTGTCGCTGTAGAACACGCGGCTCAGTCCCTCGGGCGCCACGTCGATCAGCTCCGCGGCCAAGCGCGCCGCGGGCTCGTGCGTGGCGGCAGCCAGCGTGCAGTGCATCAAGCGCTCCGACTGATCGACGAGCGCACGGCGGAGACGCGGATGCCCGTGACCGAGATTGTTGCACCACCAGGAGCCACTCGCGTCTAGCAAGCGTCTCCCATCGGCTGAAATCAGCCACGGCCCCTCGGCCCGATCGACGACGAACAGCGGACGGCTCTCGTGATCCTCGCTCGACGTGTAAGGCCGCCAAAGACACCGCCGATCGAGCGCAATCAGCTCCTCGTCCCGAGACACCCCGCAACCCTAGGGGACACGCTCCCCCCTCGCAAACCCCCTCATTTCAACGACTTACGACCCACACCGCGAAAACCCGAATTCGCCCTGCATACGGGGCACGGAAAAAACACGACGCGGGCCTGCGCGGAGCGGGAGCGCCTGCAGATGCGGCCCGTAGGACTGGGGATGTAGGCCGCGCACGCGCTCCCTCGGGCTGCGCGCCAATCGCCGGTGGTTGCTGTCGTGGCGATTGTCACTTGGCACGTCCGCTCCGACCTAGGCGATAGCGTGGGGGCGGTGGGGTGGGACCAACTGACCGCCGAAGGCGTCCGTGCGTTCTTTCCGAGCCCCTAGGCAGAGGTCTTGCCCCTACCCAGGCGGGCGTGAAGCAGGCGGAAGCGCGAGCCGGAACGGCGAAGCCCGGCGCGCATGCGCCGCCAAGCCCGTAGGGCGCGGAGGGAGGATTACGGGTGGGGGTCAAGAGGGGGACATGCTCCCCCTCTCGGAAGGCTGTCATTTCAAGGTGTTGCAACCCACATCGCGAAAACCCGGATTCCGTACGCAGCGGTAGGACGTATGCGGAGGAGAATCGGTCGGGATGCCCAGCACAGCGAGTGGGGGCGAGCGTAGCGAGCGGGCACCCACTCGCGAGCACGGGCGTCGCGACCGAT
>JAHELW010000094.1 GCA_024643985.1 Myxococcales bacterium
CGAACCAGGTAGAAGCCGCCGACGATCCGGCTCGGCGGCACCCACGCGGGAAGCGGTGCATCGGTTTCGAGCTCGAAGGGGACGAGGCTCGGGAGACGCCGTGGTCCGTCGAGCGGTATCGAGCGGAGATGCCCCAAGACCGTTGCAGTCAGCGTCCCAAATGCCCCCGGGAGGTCCTGGGAGACTGCATCTGCAGCCTGGCGGAACGCGCGGTCGATTTCGGAGACCGAGGAGTGAAGCGCACGTTCGACCTCGAGGCCCATCTTCCAAACGGCCCGAGCCGTGTCTGCCGAGTCGTCGTCGGTCGCAAGCCCGAGCCGGCGTCGGGAGCCTCGCACCAGCTGGGCGAGCTCTGCGATGCCGTGCTCGATCGCTGCCAAGGGAGTGCCGGGGGAGCGCTCCGCGACTTCGCTGAGGGAGCTCGATGCGGCGACCGAACGCAATCCACGAGAAAGCATCGCTAGCGCCTGGCGGAACGCTTCGATGCGAGCCGAGTGCGCCGTCGGGAGCTCGTTTCCGATCGCCTTCATGGTGTCGGCGGCGGCCACGAGTCCGTGGCCGTCTCGCTCCGCCGTCCGCGTAGCCTGTTGAAGCTTCGCGTAGGCGCGCAGCGCGCTTTCGATTTCGGGGACCATCGATGCTTCGGCCATCGTCGACAGATCTTCGAGGTGAGGGACGTAATCGGCCGCAGCGATGATGATGTCCGACACGTCTGCAATCTCCTCGCGGACGAGCGCGTCGCACGTGCGGGCCATCGCCGCGCAGAGGGTACGGCGCAAGGAGCTCTTCGGGTCTTTGCGCACACGGTTGAGAAGCACGCGCTGAGTCAGCAGACGCCGTTGGCGGACGAGGTCTTTGCGGGGATCGACGTGGGGTCCATCGGCATCGACCAAATGCAGCATCGTGCGGAGCTGCCGGAGCCGCATCGTGAACTGGGGGACGTGGCTGTCCTCCTCGAGCGGATCGCCTTCACGAATTACGAGCCAGTTCGTGACCTGCTGAAACAGGTCGCCGAGCCGCTCGTCGTGGTGACGTGGACCCTGGTCGTCCTCGCCCACCAGAAGTAAATCATTCAGCGCAGACGTCTCGAACAACGCGGCGTCGAGCTCCCGAAGTGCGAGAAACGCTGGCACGTTGGTTTCGCGCGCCGGACGCTCGAGGAGCGCTGCTTTGGCCGCCGCTGCCTCGAGAATCGCGGGGGCGGCGGCAGCGGCTTCATATGCCCCCTTCTCTGCGAAGAGCTCGAGCGCGTCGGCGAGCATGTCGGACAGGGTCGGTTGGTGCTCGCTGGGCTCACCGCGAAGCTCCTCCGCGAGCGCTTTCATCAGGGCGGCTCGTCCGACGTCCTCGCTGCTGCCCTGCGCGACGGCTTTGCGGAGATGAGCCTCCGCCTTTTTGGCAGCTTCCTCCGCGAAGCCGGGTCGGATTCGCTCGCGGCGAAGCTCGACCAAGGCCTCCGCGGTGTCGAGGCCTCCGACGCGCATCAACTGGTCGAGCAGCGACTCCACCGCCTTGGGGTGGCTTTCGGCGGCTCGCGGAAGGCCGGCGATCATGGCGGCAGCGACCCCATGATCCTGCTGGAACACGACGGACTCGAGAAGCTCGCGGCAGGCTCGAAGCCCCTCCTCGGGCTCGACGGCGATGCTTGCAGCGAGCGAAGCGGCCGCGCGCCGCCATTCCGTGATCGTGAACTCGGGATCGAGATGGCGGGCCATTTCCTCGCGAAAGGTGGGCATCGATGCGGCGAGAAGGCCGCGAGCCGAGGCAACGTGCCGCCACACCAGCGTTTCTCGATCGGCAAGCAATCGGTCCCACGCTTCCCGGACGGCCTGGGTACAGAACACGCGGATCCCGGTGTCGTCGCCTTCGGCTGCACGCCGCGCCGCTTCCCGCGCCGCACGCTCCAGAAGTCGGGCAGCGAGTCGCCTCGACGGCAGCGAGCCGGTCGCGGGTTTGCGAAGCCAGTCCCGGCTCAGCTCTTGTCTCGAGATCAGCGCCAAAGCCAGCGCATCGACGTTGCGGACCGTGCCGATGGGCAACATCAGGGAGAGCGCCACGCGGGCGCGCATGGCGATCCCACCGAGGGCGCGCTGGGAGCCGAGCGCGAGCTGAGTGGCGACCGCCACGAACGTCTCGGCGTCGCCTTTGCGTAGCCTTTGGAGGACCATCCGGCCGAGCTGGCGCTTGATCGCTCCGTTGGGAAGCGCGGCCGCAACTTCGTAGAGCGCGGCTGCAGCTGCGGCGCCCGACAGCCAATCGAGACGCTCGACGAAGCCGTTTTCGATCGCGACCTCCGTGCTCAAAAGAAGCGCATCGGGGTCGAGGCCTTCGAGCGGCACCGGGCGGCGTTCGTCGACCACGGCGCGAGCGAGGGTCGCCATCCCTTGCCGCCACGCGGCTTCACGTTGCTCGACCGTCGACAGTCGGTGCAAGACGGTAAGGCCTTCGAGGCGGTCCCGATTCGCTGCGCGCATCCCCTCTCGATTCTAGCCTGCCGATCGCGTCCCCGAAAGCTTGGTTGACAAGGCCCTGGCAAACCTCTAGCCCAACGAGGGGTGCTGCAGCTTTCCTTCGAGTTTGCCGACGAATCGCAGCCGATTGCAGGTCGCGACGCCCCCGATCGCGCCGTGGACGATCTCGACCGGGCGTACGCCCGGGCGTCGGAGTGGAGCCGGGTGCTGGCGGCGCGGCTCGGTCAGCCGATACGATTGGTGGTCACCGACAATCGGAGCACGATGCTCTCGGCAAAATCCAAAGGGGGCCGTCTGGAGGTGCGCCTGCATCACATGTTCTTGACGGCCGAAGAGAACGTTCTGAGGGCGGTGGGTGACTATCTCGGCGGCGACGGGCGGCACGCTGCGGCGGTCATCGATCGCTTCATCGAGGAAAACCGAGCGAGTTTCGTGGCCCGCGGACGGCCCCAAGCCGAGCTTCGCACCGAGGGACGCCATCACGACCTTCGCGCCATCGTCGAAGACCTCGGGCGGCGGCATTTCGGAGGCCGCGTCGAGGTTCGAATTTCCTGGGGGAAACGGGTACAGCCGAAACGGAGGCAGCGTTCGCTGCAACTTGGCACTTACCTTCCCGAGGAGCGCTTGATACGGATCCATCCCGTGCTCGATCAGCCCTGGGTGCCTGCGTTTTTCGTCGAGGCCGTCGTCTTCCACGAGATGCTGCACCACGACATGCCGGCGGTCGTGCAGAACGGCCGCCGACACTATCACACCGCTGCGTTTCGAAAGCGCGAGCGGAGCTTCGAGTATCATGCGGCTGCGGAGCAATGGCAGAAAGAAAACCTCTGGCGCCTCCTGCGAGGCCAGTGAGTTGCGACTGAGCCATGGCACGCCGCCGCAAAATTCGCTCCTCGATTTCGACGCCGATCACCCTCGGCGTCATCACCATTTTAGTGAGCATCGCGCTGCTCGTCGGGTGGTCGTTTCTTCTAGGTCAAAAGATCATGCGTTCCGCCGACATCGCGGTGGACGTTTGGCTGCTCGTTCTCGGCGCGCTTTCGTTCGTGCTGATCATCACCGTGCTCGTTCTCTTCGTGATTTCGTTGGCGCGCGGGATCATCGAAGTGCGAAAGCAGGACACGTTCATCGACTCGGTGACCCACGAGCTCAAGAGCCCGCTTGCATCTCTTCAGCTCTGCCTCGAGACGCTCGGCCGCGAGGGGCTCGAACACGACGCCCGCGAGAAGCTGCGGACGATGATGCTCGAAGACGTCGACCGTCTTCGCGCGTTCATCGATGACGTCCTCGAGGCGAATCGCCTCTCGTACGCGCGGCCTGGCATGCTGAACCTGAGCGACGTGCCCCTTCGTGAGCTGGCGGAAGACTGTGCCGAAGCGGTTCGCGTGCGCCACAAGCTTTCCCCTGACGAGCTGATCATCGACGTGGACCCCGGGCTGGTCGTCACCACGGATCGGGCGGCGCTCGGAATCGTCGTGAAGAACCTCATCGACAACGCGGCGAAATACTCTGCCCAGCCGGCTCGGGTGGAGGTCCGGGCGCGCCAGGATGGCGACGGCCGCGTGTGTCTCGAGGTGACGGACAACGGAATCGGAATCGAGCGCAAGGACCTCAAGCGCGTGTTTCACCGCTTTTATCGGGTCGAGAATCAGGAGGTTCGGCAACGTCGCGGAACAGGCCTAGGGCTCTTCGTCGTATGGGCTCTCGTGAAACAGCTCGGCGGCAAGGTTCAAGCGCTCTCGGAAGGCCGGGGGCGCGGAACGACGATGCGGGTTGAGCTGCCGGTGGCGCACGCGGTGAGCGGATGATGACGGATCTCGGTAAACAGCGGCTCCTGATCGTGGAGGACGAGGACCACCTCGCGGCCGGCTTGAAGCTGAACCTCGAGCTCGAGGGATATCGCGTCGACGTGGCGGGCAATGCAAAGGAAGCGGGCCAGCGGCTGCTCGATCCGAGCGGGTACGATGCGATCGTGCTGGATGTGATGCTGCCCGACGTCAATGGGTTCGAGCTCTGCAAGAAGTTCCGGGAAGCGGGGAATTTCATTCCGGTGATCATGCTGACGGCGCGCTCGGACCCCGAAGACCGCATGCTCGGCCTCGAGGCCGGGGCAGACGACTACATGGTGAAGCCCTTCGAGCTCGGCGAGCTTCTCGCGCGCGTGCGTTCGGTCCTCCGCCGGCAGCGCTGGGAGCAAAACACGGGCAACCACGCCAAGGCCTCGAAGCTGTCTTTCGGCAACGCCCGAATCAACTTCGACACGCACGAGGTCGTCGTGGACGACGAACCCGTGCAGCTCACCCAGCTCGAGCTCGACCTGTTGCGTTACTTCGCGGAGAACGCGGGCCGCGTGCTCAGCCGTACCGAGCTGCTGGAGCGCGTATGGAAGCTCCGCAACTACAGCAACACGCGCACCGTCGACAATTTCATCTCGCGGCTTCGGCGCCGGTTCGAGGAAGACCCGAGCTCGCCGGTCCACTTCCTCTCCGTCCGCGGCGCCGGCTACAAATTCGTCGCCTAACGCGCCCCCCAACCACGATTTCCCCCCCAAAAACCCAGCCGAAAAAAAGGGGTCAGACCCCTTTTACAGAACTATGACGGTTGGGGGGTGAACCGTGACGGTGCTTGCGGGGGGGGTCGGATAGCCTTTCGGGCATGGAAACAGGGGTACCCAGGCTCGAGCCGCGAGCCGGCTCACCAAGGCGGCGCCGCTTGCTGAAGGCTGCGCCTTTCGTGCTCTCGCACTTGGCCGTCTTTGGCGCGATCTGGTCCGGGGTGACGTGGCAGGCGGTCGTTCTGTGCGTCGTTCTCTTGTTCGTTCGGGTGTGGGGGATCACCGCCGGGTACCACCGGTACTTCGCGCATCGCACCTACAAGACGAGTCGCGCATTTCAGCTCTTCTTGGCAGTTCTCGCGCAGACCAGCTCGCAAAAGGGCGTGCTCTGGTGGGCTGCGCACCATCGGGTCCACCACAAGCTCTCGGACCAGCCGGGTGACGTCCATTCGCCGGTCCAGAACAGCTTCTACTATGCCCACGTCGGGTGGCTCTTCGACGACACCGAGGAGACCCGCTGGGACAAGATCCGCGACTTTGCCAAATATCCCGAGCTGCGTTGGCTCAACAAGTACTGGTTCGTTCCTCCCACGGTGCTCGCCGTGTCGTGCTTTCTGCTGGCCGGTTGGCCGGGGCTCTTCATCGGTTTCTTCCTGAGCACGGTGCTGCTCTGGCACAACACGTTCCTCATCAACTCGCTCACGCACGTCTGGGGCAAGAAGCGGTTCGACACGACCGACGAGAGCCGCAACAACATGCTGACGGCGCTACTCACGCTCGGTGAGGGCTGGCACAACAACCACCACCACTATCAATCTTCCTGTCGAAACGGGTTCTACTGGTGGGAGATCGACGTCACGTACTACGTGCTCAAGCTCCTCAGCTGGGTCGGCCTCGTCTGGGACATCCGTGATGTGCCCGATCACGTCCTCGAAGAGGGACGCCGCCGAGACAGGGGCGAGCTGAGCAGTACCGAGACGCCGTCCAAGGCGCCGGAAAAACTCAGCCTCGCAGCGTAGGCGGCCTCAGAGCCACCAGCGTAGAATGTGGGCCCACCACGGCGCGGGCTTTCTGCGAGGCTGCCAGTTTCGTTCGTTGCTCTGCATCAGGGTATCCAACGGGCTTAGACGATCCCCATCGAGCGATTATACAGACATTGACTTTCTTTCAAAAGTGTTTAGCGCTCGCCGGAACACTTGAAGATCACTCACGAATTCTTCAAGATTCCGTTCGCTAAGGAGTTCGCGAATGCCAGAGCTACGTGTCGTTTCCCCCCCTTCTCCAGACGTTCCGGGCCAAGCCTCGGACCTCGTCGGCTCACTTCGCACTTACTTCGAAGGGGGATCGACGAAGCCGCTCGCGTGGCGGCTTTCACAGATGGACGCCCTCGAGCACCTTCTGCGCGAGCGGGAGCGCGACATCCTCGCGGCGCTTCGAGCCGACCTCGGGAAGCCGGAGACCGAAGCCTACAGCTCCGAGATCGGCATGATCCATTCCGAGATCAGGTTGGTCCGTCGCAAGCTCGCATCGTGGATGAAGCCCGAGCGCGTACGGACGCCGCTCGTCGCGATGCCCGGCCGCAGCTACGTGCACCGCGAGCCGCTCGGCGTGACTCTGATCATCGCACCGTGGAACTACCCGTTTCAGACCGCAGTCCTCCCGCTGGTCGGTGCGCTCGCCGCAGGCAACTGCGTCGTTCTCAAGCCCTCCGAGGTTGCAGCACGCACCTCTGCGCTACTTGCGAAATGGATTCCGAAATACCTCGACACCAAGGCGGTCCGCGTGGTCGAGGGCGGTGTCCCCGAAACCACCGCCTTGTTGCGCGAGAACTGGGATCACATCTTTTACACCGGCAACGCGCGAGTGGGGCGCATCGTGATGGAGGCGGCTTCGAAGCACCTCACTCCGGTCACGCTCGAGCTCGGCGGCAAGAGCCCATGCATCGTCGACGACACGGCCGACCTCGATACCGCAGCCAAACGCATCGTTCACGGTAAGTTCTTCAACGCTGGGCAGACCTGCGTGGCTCCCGACTACGTCTTGGTGCACGAGCGCATTCACGACGCGCTCTTGAATCGCATGGTCGGCACCGTTCGTGAGTTCTACGGCGACGACCCGAAGCAGAGTCCCGATTTCGCACGCATCATCAACGCGAGACATCATGCGCGGCTTGCCGGTCTGCTCGAGGGCGCCGACGTGGCCACCGGTGGGCAAACGGACCTCGAGCGGCTCTACGTCGCTCCCACGATTCTCAAGAACGTCCGTCCCGAAGACGCCGTCATGGCCGAAGAGATCTTCGGGCCGATCCTGCCCGTAATCGCCGTACCGAGCCTCGACGCCGCAATCGCTTTCGTGAATCGCCGTGAGAAACCATTGGCGCTCTATTGTTTTTCTACGAGCAAGGCCGCCCAAGATCGGGTGCTGCGCAACACGACCGCCGGCGACACGACCATCAACCACGTGTGGATGCACCTCGGGGTGCCCGAGATTCCCTTTGGTGGCGTTGGAGAGAGCGGCACCGGCGCCTACCACGGCCGCCATTCGTTCGAGACGTTTTCCCATCGACGAGGGGTACTGAAGAAGCCGACCCTCCCGGATCCGCCTCTGATGTTCCCGCCCTATAGCGCGCGCAAGCTGCGCTGGATCAAGCGGCTGCTCTAGGGCGTTGCGATGGCCGCGGCGAGCTCGCCATTTTCGAGGTGCTGCTTGAAAAAGTAAGGGATCCGCAGCAGATCCCGGCGCACGGCAGGACGCACGATCGAGACGAACACGCCGTCGCCGATGTCGACCAGCGCACCAAAGGAAACCAGTGTGCGACCGTTCTTGTACGGCCGAACCCGAATGAAGCCCCATCCTGCACGAATGTCGTGCGCCTGGGAGTGGTCCACGCGAAACATCACCGCGCCCTGCCGCTGTTCGACGGTGGTCTGAAGCACGTAGCGCACGTCGACGGGCCCCCACTGCTGCCGTATCGCCAAGTCGGCCTCATCGCCCGCCTGGTGCTTCACGTCGCTCTCCGTCGCGAGCGGAATGAAGTTCTTGTAAGACGGAAGGTCCTGAAGCGCCCTCCACGCCACGTCGACCGGCACGTCGACGATCAGCCAGCTTTGTCCGCCAAAAAGCTTGTAGGCGCCGCGCTGCTCGCTTTTTTCCTTCATGACGAGCTCGCCGTTGGAAAGAAGCTGCTTCTCCTCGGGCGTCAGCTGGGTGCTACTCGAAGAGGAACGCGCCGGCGCACCGAACAGGATCGCCACCGTACACAGACCGCAAACACCTGCAGTCAAAATTGACCAAGGGTTGCGTTGTTGTCTATGTCTGCCTGAAGTCATGCGCGCGCTCCTCGTGATTCTGGCGATCGTTGGTGGTTCTTCGGCCTCTGGGGCGGGTGCCGTTTCCAATGACGAAGCCTCGAGTGTCGAGATTCAAACGCATACAAAAGATACCACATCGGCGGTATCGGTCGAAGCAAGCGCCGGAGGCTCCGCAGTCCCGACTTCCACTTGGATTTCCATTCTTCCCCCACTCTTTGCAATCGTCCTCGCGTTGCTCTTTCGGCACGTGTTGGTGGCGCTGATACTCGGCGTCTGGCTCGGTGCGTTTCTGCTCGCAGACCTGTCGCCCGTCGCGTCGTTCGCCCGTCTGCTCGATACCCATCTCGTCGACGCAATTGCCGATCGGGGGCACACCTCGATCCTGCTCTTCAGCCTGCTGCTCGGAGGAATGCTCGGCTTGATCACGCAATCCGGCGGAGCGAAGGGTCTCGCCGGATGGGTCAGCACCGACACGGAGAGCCGCCGCCGCGGGCAGCTCACCACGTGGTTTCTCGGGCTGCTCGTGTTCTTCGACGACTATGCGAACTCGCTCCTCGTCGGCGCGTCCATGCGACCGGTCACCGACCGGCTCCGCATCAGCCGAGAGAAGCTGGCGTTCCTCGTCGACGCCACGGCGGCGCCGGTTGCAAGCCTCGCGCTGATCTCCTCGTGGATCGGCGTCGAGGTCGGCTATATCGCAGACCAGTTCGCGCATCTCGGAATCGAACGCGACGCGTACCTCACGTTCGTCGAGACGATTCCATTTCGTTTCTATCCGATCCTCATGCTTCTCTTCGTGCTGTGGGTCGGGCTCCGCGGACGGGATTTCGGGCCGATGCTCCGCGCAGAAATGCGTAGCCTGCGCGACGGGTTGGTCTCGCGGCCCGGTGCGCAGCCAGCCTCCGACTTCCACGATGAATCCGTCCCCGCCGACGTCCCGGGACGGCCGATGAACGCCGTGATTCCCGTCATCGTCGTGGTCGTCGCCGCCGCGGTTGGAATCTACGTCGATGGACGGAGCAAAGTGTTGGAAGCAGGCCTCGACCCGACCCTGCGCGCCGTCGTGGGCGAAGCGAGCTCGAGCTCGGCCATTCTCTGGGCCACCGGCGCTGGCTGCGCTGCCGCCCTCGTGCTTTCGGTTGGAAGTGGTGCGCTCTCGTTCGGCCGGGCGATCGACGCCTGGATGTCGGGGATGAAGTCGATGCTGTACGCGGTCGTCATTCTCGTTCTCGCGTGGGCTCTTGGTGGAGTCTGCAAAGACTTGGACACCGCGGGCTTTCTCATCGGCGCAATCGGGGATTGGATCGTGCCCGCATGGATTCCAGCGAGCGTCTTCGTGCTGGCTGCGCTCGTGAGCTTCGCGACCGGCACGTCTTGGGGCACGATGGCGATCCTGTTCCCACTGGTGGTTCCGCTCGCGCACCGCGTGGCGCCCGGCCAAGAGACGATTCTGCTCGGCACCGTCTCGTCGATACTCGCTGGCTCGGTCTGGGGCGATCACTGCTCGCCAATCTCGGACACCACGGTACTCAGCTCGATGGCAACGAGCTGCGATCACATGGATCACGTGCGAACGCAGCTACCCTACGCGCTGCTCGTCGGTGGAATCAGCCTCGTTTGCGCGGAGCTCCCCGTCGCCGCGGGCTTCTACGGACCGTGGGTTGGGCTTCTCGTCGGGGCCGCCGTGCTCGTCGTCGTGTTCGAGCTAATCAGCCGTCCCCTTGGGCCCTGATTCGACGGCTTCGAGATCGCCCGCCGCGAGCCGGTCGCGTAGGCGTCGCTTGAGGGTCTTTCCGCTGGCGCTTCGAGGGAGCTCGTCGACGAACGCATAGCGGCGCGGCGTCTTGTACGGCGCGAGGCGCTCGCGGACCCAACGGTCCAGCTGCTCCGCGCGAACAGGCTCGCTTGGAACGACGACGGCAACGACCTCTTCGCCGTAGTACGCGTCGGGCTCGCCGATGACAGCAACCTCCCGGACCGACGAGTGAGAGGCGAGCACGCTTTCGACCTCGGACGGGTAGATGCTCGCGCCTCCGCGCAAGATCAGGTCTTTGGTGCGGTCGACGATCGTCAGTCTGCCCGCTTCGTCCACGAAGCCGATGTCGCCGGTGTGAAGCCAGCCGTCGCGCAGCACGTGCGCGGTCGCCAGTCTGTCGTCGAGATAGCCTGCCATGACGTTTGGGCCGCGCACCAACACCTCCCCGTGCGCCCCCTGCGGAAGCGCGCCGCCAGACTCTGCGGCGATCCGAATCTCGACTCCCGCGACGGGCCGGCCCGAGGATCCGGGTACGGCGCGGTCCGGCGGCGCATTGATCGCAGTGAGGTTGGCCTCGGTGAGGCCGTACGCCTGTCGGACGGGCGCACCGAGCCGTCTTTCCGCCCGGAGCCGCACGTCCTCGCTCAATGGAGCCCCCGCGCTCATGCACCAGCGGAGCGAGGCAGGAGCAGGAGCGGTCTCTTCGTCGGCCCAGGCGATGAACATCGTGGGGACGCCGGGCAGCCACGTCACCCCGTGCGCACTACAGAGCTCGAGGGTGCGGCGCGGGGAGAACTTCGGCACGAACACGGTCGTCGCGCCCGCAAGAAAGGGCAAGAGCAGCGTCGTCCGAATGCCGTATGAATGCGTCAGCGGGAGCGTTCCGAGGATCCGGTCCTCCTCGGAGAGCTGAATCGTCTTTTCGGCCAGTGCTCGCGTGTGCGCGTGGAGCGAACCATGCGTGATGCAGGCGCACTTGGCTGCGCCGGTCGTTCCCGACGTGTAGAGCAGCATGGCGAATGCGTCGGGTGGCAGCGCCTCGGGCCTGGCGTCTCCAGGCGTCGTTTTCAGGGCTTCATCGACTCGCAGGGCAGGGAGCTGCTCGTGCGCACGCGCCAGAGCTTCACGAGACACCTCCGCATGCTCGGCGTCGTTTAGGAGCGCACCGCAGCTCGCATGGTCGAGCCGGAACGCGATTTCGCGAGCAGTCGACGACGGTGGAATCGGTAGCGTTGCGCACCCCGCGTAAACCGCGCCAAACCACGCGGAGACGAACTCGAGGCCGTTTCCCATGCAGATGGCGACGCGATCTCCCACGCCGATGCCTCGAGCGCGTAGCCGCGTTGCCACCGCGGAAGCACGGCGGTCGAGCTCTCCGTAGCTGACGACGACCTCGTCGCGACCTGCGTCGACAATCGCCGGGCGTCCGGGGTCTTGCTCGGCCCGGTTGCGCAAGAAGAAACCGACGTTCGCCGTCACTCGGCGAACGTAGCACGGTCTGCGTGCTGGACGGCTGCTCACGGCGGGTTACGCTCCGCCGCATGCCCCAAGCCAAAGCCATTCGAATCCGCGAGCCGGGCGGGCCAGAGGTGCTCGAGCTCGGTGAGATCGAAGTTCCGAATCCCGGAGCGACGCAAGTGCTCGTCGAGGTGTCGGCTGCAGGCCTCAACCGTGCCGATTGCCTACAGCGCCGTGGGTTCTATCCCGCGCCGCCCGGTGTCCCCGCCGACGTGCCGGGGCTCGAGTTCGCAGGTGTCATCGAGTCCGTCGGTGAGGCCGTGGAGTCTTGGAAGCCCGGAGACCGCGTGATGGGCATCGTGGCAGGCGGCGCGATGGCCAGCCGTCTCGTGACCGAGGCAGCCGAGCTCATGCCGATCCCCGACGGCATGTCGTTCGAAGACGCGGCTGCAGTGCCCGAGGTCTTTCTCACGGCCTACGATGCGGTCGTGCTGCAGGGCGGGCTTCGTGCGGGCCAGACGGTTCTCCTTCATGCGGTCGCAAGCGGCGTCGGGACCGCGGCAATCCAGCTCGCTTCCGCGATCGGGGCCGACTCGATTGGAACGTCGCGTACTGCAAACAAGCTGCCGCGGTGCACCGAGCTCGGTTTGACCCACGCGGTTCTGGTCGAAGACGGCCGGTTTGCCGACGAGGTGAAGACCGTCGCCCCCAAGGGGGTCCACGTGATTCTCGA
>JAHELW010000095.1 GCA_024643985.1 Myxococcales bacterium
GGACGAAGCCGAGGGTCAGTAGGGTGGAGAAGGCGAGGCCGAACATGATGGCGATGGCCATCGGCTGGAACATCTCCTCGCCGCCGACGTAGAGCGGGATCAGGCTGCTGATCGTCGTCGCCGTCGTGAGCATGATCGGGCGGAAGCGCTGCTGGGCGGCCTGAATCACGGCGTGCGGGGGGCTGAGGCCGTTCTCGGTTTGCTCGATGTCGATGCGATCGAGCAGCACGATGCCGTTGTTGATCACGATTCCCGCGAGCGAAACGATGCCGAGTAGGGTCATGAACCCGAAGTAGCCGCCTGGGAGGTCGAGCGCATCGATGAGGAGCAGACCGATCGCCACGCCGACGAGCGCGAAGAGGATGGTCGCTAGCACGATCGCGGGCTTTCGCAGCGAGTTGAACTGCCAGACGAGCAGCATGAGGATCACCATGCCGGCGATGGGAAGCTTCTCGGCGATCGATGCATTGGCGTCGCCAGAGCCTTCTTCCTCGCCTCCGATCTCGTACCGGTAGCCGATTCCCCAACTTTGCTTCTGTTCTTCGAGCCAAGGCACGAGGTCGGCATTGACGTCGAACGCGGTGACTCCCGCGATGGTCTCACTGTCCACGGTGATGGTCGGATTGAGGTCGCGGCGAAAGATCTCCGATGACTCCCACTCGAGCTCACCCGAGGCGACCTGCGTGAGCGGCACCGAGCTCCCGTCTTGCGCGAACACACTCAGCGTGGACAAGCGATCGATGTTGCGGCGCCCCTCGGCGACGGACCGAAGCACCACGGGGATCGTCTTGTCGTCTTCGCGGTACCGTGTCGTTTCGTAGCCGCTGAGGAAGGTTTGGAGCGAGGTCGCGACGTCCTCGTTGGTGATGCCTGCGCGCCGCGCGCGGTCGCCGCTGATTTGCACGAGGAGCTTCTTTACCTTGGGACCCCAGTCGTCTCCGACATTGCGCGTGTCGTCACGCGCATTGAGCCACTGCTTCACCGAGTCCGCGATCTCGAAAACCTTGTCGACCTCCTTGCCGGAAATCCGGACTTCGATCGGCTTGGCGACGGGTGGCCCATTGCCGAGCGGGCGGATGAACGGCCGAACGTCCGGATAGCGCTCCGTGATGTAGTGTTCCAGCTTGGCCATGACGTCGGGGACCACCTCCGCGGTCGTCGTGTGAATCATGGTCTCCGAATATCGCGGCTTGGGCGCGTCCGGATTGTAAGTGAGCGTGAAGCGCGGCGGCGTGGTGGCGATGAACGAGGCCCAGTGCGTGATGCCGTCTCTTTCGTCGTCGGCCCCCAGCTCGCTCCGGATGTACGACTCCATGTCCTCGATCATCGATTCGGTGGTTTGGATGGAGGTCCCGGGAGGAAACGTCAGCTCGGCGACGAAGAAGTTCGTCGCCTGCTGCGGGAAGAACAGCTGCGGAACGAGCCCGTAGAGCTGCATTCCAGCGACGAAGCCGACAATCGCGACCAGGAGGCTCACCACGGGGCGCCGAAGCACGGCGAGAATCGTGCGCCTGTAGAATTTGTAGAAACGCGAGTCGAACGGTTCTTCGGCAGCCTTCGGCTTCAAGAAGCGGACGCAGAGAAGCGGAATCATCGTCAGCGCGAGGACCCAGGAGATCAGAAGCGTCAGCGTGACGACCGAAAACAGCACACCGGTGTATTCGCCCACGGCAGACTCGGCGAGCCGAATCGGAAGAAAGGCCGCCGCGGTCGTCAGCGAAGCGATGAGAAGCGGCACGCGGAGCTCCTTCGTCGCCCCAAGTGCCGCCTCGGGTCCTTTCTGCCCCTCCGCCATGCGCACCATGATCGACTCCGAGATCACGATCGCGTTGTCGACGAGCAGGCCGAGCGCAATGATCAGCGCGGCCAGGGACATCTGATCGAGTTGGATGTCGAAGATGCTCATCGCCCAAACGGTGATGATCATCGTGGTCGGTACGAGCGTGGCCACGACCATGCCGGTTCGCAGGCCGAGAGTCACCAGCATCACCACGAGAACGATCGCCACGGCTTGCACGACGCTGTCGACGAAGTCGTTCACCTTCCGTTCGACGAGTTCCGGCTGGAAATAGGTTTGATAGAAGTCGACCCCGTGCGGGTACTGCTCCTGGATGTACTGAAAGAAGTCCTTGAGTCGCGCGCCGAGCGCGATGAGATTGCCTCCCTCCGCCATCGAGATGGCCAACGAGAGCCCGGGGTGCCCGTCGATGCGTACCAACCCCTCCGGAGGGTCGACGTAGCCCCGATAGATGTCGACGATGTCCTCGAGGTACACGAGCTCACCGCTGTTCGGCAGGCGGATCACGGTTCGCTCGAGCTCCTCGACCGACGCGAAGTTCCCGCTCGGCTCGAGCGCAATCGACTCCTGCTCGACGTCGATCTCGCCGCCCGGCTGGATGATGTTTCGCTGCTGAAGGCTGTCCCTCAGGAACTTGGGCGTCATCCCCAGCTTGCTGAGGACGGCGTTGTTGTACTCGACGAAGAGGCGCTCTTCCTGAGCGCCGAGGATGTCGACCTTCGCAACGGCAGGGATCCTCAGCAGCTCGTCACGCAGATCGTCCGCGATGTCTTTGAGCTGCATGTACGAGAAGCCGTCACCCGTCATGCTGAACATGATCGGATACACGTCTCCGAACTCGTCGTTGACGATCGGTCCGTTGATGCCCTCCGGCAGGTCTGGGGCGACCGCGTCCACCTTGCGTCTCAAGTCATCCCAGATGGGACGCATCTCTTTGAACTCTTCGCGGATGTTCACGTAGATCACCGATACCCCGGTCCGGCTCTCGCTGCTGACGAAGTCCAGCTGCGGGATTTCCTGCACGGCTTTCTCGATCGGGTCGGTGATGAGCTGCTCCACGCGTTCGGGGCTGGCGCCCGGGAAGTACGTGCTGATCATCGCGGTGCGGATGATGAAGCCCGGGTCCATCTGACGAGGCGCGCTCTGGTACGCGCCGATTCCTGCGAACACCAGGACGACGATCAGCGTCCCGGTAACCGTTCGGCGTTCGAGAGCAAACTCAGTGAGGCTCATGGAGCCTCTTCAGGCGCTGGTGGTTCACCGTCGCCGACCGCAGCCACGTTGGATGGCTCGGAGCCCGGCCGCGGTGGCACGCGTACCTCGAGACCGTCATAGATGCGGCTCACGCCCGCCGTGACCACGAGGTCCCCCGGCTGGACGCCCTCGTAGATCTCGATGCCGGTGGATAGGATCTCGCCGACCTCGACTGGGCTTCGACGCACGACCCCGAGCCCATCCGTCGTACGCTCGAGCTTGAACACGAAGCGGCCCTCGCGGTCCTCGCCGACGGCGCTGTTCGGTAGGGCGAACTTCGGAGCGTCTTCCTCCGACGATAGCTTGAAGGTGACGTCGGCGGCCATGCCGGCGCGGACGATGTCCTGCGCGTCCGCGAGGCGCACCGTAACCGGGAACGTCGCGCCTCCCGCCACGCTTGCCACACCGACCTCCGTGACCGTGCCCTCGAACGTCTTTCCGCCGAGCGAGTCGAAGCGCGCGGTGGCTTCCTCGCCTCGGCTGATGCTGCGGATGATCGACTCGGGGACGGACACGCTGACTTCGATCTGCTCACCCGCGAGCAGCGTCGCGACGAGCGCTCCCGCCTGGACGTACTCGTTCACCTCGATGTCGACGGTCGACAGCGTGCCGGCTTCGGGCGCCTTCAAATGCGTGTAGCCCAGCTGGCGCTGGTTCAGTCGGATCTGCTGATTGGCCGCGCTGAGCGCAGCGCGCGCCGACTCGTACGCCGTGCGGTCTGCGTCGAGGTCTTGCTTGGAGACGTTTTGATTCTCGTAGAGCGCCTGGGTGCGCTCGTAGGTCGCCTTTGCGTTTCGCTCCTGCGCCCGCGACTGAGCCGCGGTCGCCTGTGCGTTTTGCAGTTGAAGCGAAAAGTCGGTCGGGTCCATGCGCGCGATGGTCTGCCCCCTTTTCACGACGTCCCCTACGCTGACCGGCACGCTCAGCACCTGCCCCGAGACCTGAAAGCTGAGGCGGCTTTCCTGGCCGGCTTTCGCCACACCGGAATACGTCCGCTGCCGGGCGGCGTCGCGGCTCTCGACCTCGATGTAGCGAACGGGACGGATCAGCTCCGGCTCCTCGACTTCTTCCTTGCATCCAAAGAGGGCGAGAATCGCCGCTGCTACGAGGAGAGCGCGTTTGTCGGGCATCAGTTCTTCTCCCGCGGGTTTAGGGGCTTCGGTCGGGTGTCCGGGTCCGAGATCGTTCCAGCTTTCCGCCTCTGCCCCGAAAAAGCGTCGAGACGCTCAATAAAATCATCGCGCTCTTCCGAAGAGCCTTCGAGCGCGAACGAGCCCGAGGCTCGCTGCACTCGAAGCGCATCGATCAGGAAGTCGTACAGTGCGTTTGCCGCCGCGAGCGCTGCCAGCAGGGCTTGGTTTTGCGCGTCGACGAGCTGAATTATGTCGGCGGCGCCGCGCTGATAGAGGTCGGTGACCAGCTCCAGGTTTCGCGACGACGCCAGAGCCGCGTCGCTCGTCAGCGCGATGTTGGCAAACGAGAATCCGGCTTGGTGCAGGGCGGCGCGCACGCTCTGCTCGAGACGCTGGGCGATTACCGCTCGCTGCGTGTAGAGCTGGTCGAGCTCACGGAACGTGCGCCTGATGCGCGCGTAGTTGGAGGTTCCGTCGAAGAGGGTCAGCGACGCTTGTGCGCCGACCTGCCAGGTGAACGTCTGGCGGCCCGGGAAATTGATGCCCCCGGTGGGTGGAGGCGGCTCGGACCCCACGCCATCCGCGAACGGCACGTGCTGGAATCCGCCCACGATGGCGATGTCGGGGATGCCGAGCTGGCGGCGCTCTCCCTTGAGCAGCTCGTCGCGTGCGCGGATGGTGTTGTCGATGCTTCGAATCTCGGGCGAGTTGCGAATCGCTTCCTCCGCCATGAACTCTCGAAATATCTTGAACGAGTACGGGTCCTGCAGGTACTTCGTGACCCTCGGGTCGCTTCCCGGAGTTACCGCACGGACCTCTTCAGGCGGCGGCACGCGGAAGGGGGCCTCGAGCGGTCGATTGAGGATGCGGTTGAGGTCAATCTCGGCCTGATTTCGGATCGCGCTCGCCCCGATGACCGCCGAGCGGCTTTCGGCGATCTGCGTTTGCCAACGGTAGACCTCCTCGCGCCCTGCGACGCCGATCGCGTTGCGCGTCTCGGCAAGAGAGAGGTTCTTTCGGGTCAGGCGAAGATTGTCCTGGTTGACGTTCTCGTTGTTCTTTGCCCGAAGCACGTTCAGGTACGCCTCGCCTGCTTCGAGAATCGTATCGAGTCGCGCGGCACCGTAGTCGTGCTCCGTGCTGCGATACCGATACCTCCTGAAGCGAAGATCGGCGTGTGCCAACGGCGAGTAGATCGTCTGCGCTCCGTTGATCCCCCAGGTGAACTGACGCTGAGCCTGGCCAAAGGAGTTCGAGACCGCAGGATCGTTGATGGTCATATCGCCATCTGCGCTCGCTTGAGGAAGCCACGGGCCTCTGGACTCCTTGAACGTTTCGTAGCTCTGGTCGATCTCGAGCCCCTCGGCCATGAGGTCGAGGTTGGCCCGGACCGCATCCCGCATCGCGATTTCGAGCGTGATGAGGGGCCCACGGGTTCCCGACTGATCGTTGATCAGCCTCGCCTCGGCCATGACTTCGAAGCGGGGCCAGGTCCCGATCTGCTGCGCGGTCGCCATGTTGATCACGAGCACGGGCCGGAGCTCGAACGCAATGGGAAGAGAGCCCGCAGGCTCCCCGATCAGGATTCGCTGCACGAACAGGGCCACGCGCCGCATTCGCCGGGTTTCATCCTCGCGCGTCTCGACGGTCGCCAGCGCGCCGCGCTCGACCCACTTGACGCCCTCACCCGCGTACGAGGGCAAGCCGCGGGCGTTCAAACCGTCGATGAGCCGCTGCTTCTCGTCGTCGCCCCACTTGAAGAGCGGGCCAATGTACACGGCCTCGGTGCCCTGGGGAATCGCATCGAGCGTCGACTGCGCATCGCCATCTGCGACCACGAGCGTCGTTTCGATCCCGAGGCGTCGGCTCGCAACCTGCACGGGCTCCTCGGGCGCCTCCAGATGCTCCACGACCTCTTGCCCCACGATCAGCGCCATCCTGTCGAACCGAACGATGTCGCGAAGCGTACGAATCTCACGCTCGAAGTTGAGCAGCCCCGCGATGTAGGCGAGGTTCTTGCGGCCGCTCTTGTTGCCCGCCTGCGGAAGCCCTTGAAGCTCGGGCGCCGCGTACGGAATCAAAACGGGCTTCGCGAGCCGGGGCAGGCGACCCACCGCGACACCGGTCATCGGCCCAGACACGATGATGAGGTCGATGTTTCGATCCGACAGAGCTGCCTTTAGAGCGGCGGTCGACCCTTCGAGCGTCCAGGCCGGCTTCACTGTGGGCTCCACGAAGATCACCCGAGCATCGCCTTTCGCAAGCTCGAGGATCTCTGCTTTGAGCGCGGCCTGCCGCTCTTCGAACACCTCCGACTCGCCGTCGGCGATCAAGGCGATTCGAAACGTCCGTAGTGCAGGCTGTGCAGACACGGATCCCGCGAGCCCTATTAGCAGTATGCTCGCTAGCCATGAGCGCAGAGGAATCTGCCCCATGTTCACCTCGCTTCCGACGCCAAAATGAACTCGTTCAATCGTCGCGCGAAGTCCTGCTTGGCTTCTTCGTCGTCGAGATTCCGAAAATGACTGATCTCGCGATTCACGAAGAGCAGCGCCAGCATGTAGTCGTAGGCCGCGTCGGCTGCGGCGAGGTCAGCGACGAGGCTCTGGGTCTGCGCGTCGATCAGCGTGATGATGTCGACCTTGCCGCGCCGATACAGGTCGACCACGAGCTCGAGGTTGCTGCGCGCGGCTTCAGCTGCCCTTCGTGTGAGCGTCACCGAGGCGTGCGCGGCGCTTGCATTGTACAGCTCGGTGCGAACACCCGTGTCGATGAACTGCTCGACGCGGTCGAACTCGGCGCTCAGCCGCTCGACGAGGCGCCTGGCTTCGCGCATCTCGGCCACGCCGGTGCCGCCGCGGGAAAGCGGAATCGCCGCAAACGCGCTTGCGTCCCAAGTGCCTTTCCTGAACTCGAGGCCCGGAAACGGTGGATCCTCGGAGCCCGCGCCGCCGAAATAGTAGTCGTACTGCGCGCCGCCCTCGATGGAGAACTCTGGAAGCCAGAGCTGGCGGGTGCGACCTTCTTCGATCCGTACGAAGCCCGACTTGCGAGCGGCAACCTGTCTAGCGTCGGGGGAGTTGCGGAGGCCCTCGCGCACCATGAACTCTCGGAGGAGCTCGAACGACCACGGATCGTTCATGTACTTGGCGATCGGATCGCTCGGCGGGACTGCAAAGCCCTCGTCGTCGAGCGGGAGATCTCGAGGCGCCACCGGTCGTTCCGACGGTCGGTTCAGCACGCGGTTGAGCTCTACCTTCGACGTGCCGACGACGGCGCGTGCGTCGATGACAGCCTGCTGGTTGTTTGCGAGCTGCGCTTGCCAGCGATAGAGCTCGCTCGCATTGGCTACGCCGACTTCCAGGCGGAGCCGAGCGAGCTCCAAATATTCGCGGGTGAGCCGGATGTTCTTCCGCTGGATGCGCTCCTGCGCTCTTGCGCGAAGTACCGCGACGTACGCCGATCCGGCCTGAAGCATCACGTCAAGTACGTCGACGAAGTATCCGTACTGACGTCCTTCCTGCAGCTTTTTACGGGACTGAAATCGCGTCCAGGCGTGCTCGGAGTAAAGGCTTTGACTCGCGCGGGCGAACGCGCTGCCCTGGTACTGCGCGATGAACCCCAAGCCGGCGGGCGGCACTCGGTAGGGATCACGAAGCGTCACGCCTGTCTGCGCTTGCGCTTGAATGAGGAGCGGACCTCGCTCGGCCTTCACGCGCTCCTCGCCAGCCTCCACGAACTTCGAAGAGACTGCGAGGTCGAGGTTCGTATCGACCGCCTCGAGCATGGCGCCGCCCATCTGCAGCAGATTCTCTTCGGCCACTTCTTCTTCGTGCAGGATCTCCGCTTCGATCAGTATGTCGAAAGTTGGGCGCACGCCGATGGCCTGCGCGGCTTCCATGTTGATTTGGAGCTCGAGCCGCTCCTCGAAATCCACGTGGATCTCCGAAGAAGGCCGTCCCTCGAGAATGAGGTCGAGATTGAGGGCGGCCCGCTGCGCGCGCCTTTCATAGTTCTGGGGCGACCGAACCGACATCAACGCGCCTTGTTCGAGCCAGTTGGGGTCGATCGCGATGTTTGGGATCCGCTGCCTCGTGATGTGCGCCGTCAGTCGCTTTCGATCGGCGAGGCTCAGCTGATACATCGGCGCGATCACCAAGCCATCGGTGCCCGCAGGGATCGCCGCGACGATGGCCTCGACCGCCGGCTCCGCAACGGCGACCCTCAGCCCCTCGTTTTCGTTGACCGTCGCGAGTACCTCTAATTGCGCGCGCTCGGCCAGAACTACGATACGCCTGCTGCCCGCAACTCGACGGAGGTAGCCCGCCTCGTCAGTCACGTCGAACTCTTCGGTGATGTAGCTCAGGTTTCGCCAGCCGCTGACATCGCCTCGACGCGGAAGCCCCTGACGCTCGGCCTCGAGCACGTAGGGGAGAATGGTCGGCTTCGGCAGCCTCTTTCGCTTTGCGACCGCGTGAACGGTGGTTTGGCCGAAGCCGAACACGGCTGTGACGTCGGGGTTCGAGTACGCCTCGTCGAGCTGACGCTCGACGGCGTCCTTGGTCCAATCAGGCTCCGTCTCCAGCGCTACGAGCTCGACCGTGAAGCGGTCGGATAGCTGGTTGCGGATTTCGCGACTCAAGTTCTCGATCGCTTGGTCGAAGAACGGCGAAGGGCCATCCAGGACGGCCGTGACCTGGACGACGGGCTTCTCCGTTTGAGCAGACACGGAAGCCGGGACCAATGAAGCAAACAGGACAAGCCACAGGAGCCGCATAGGCGGCGAAGCATAGTCGAATGGGGCGCGATCCCCTAGGCCCGCAAGGGAAAAATTACGTCGTCTTTGCTTGGCAATGCGTGCCGACCTTCTTATGCTGCCGCGTCCCAGCGAACCCCCCGGAAGCCTCGACCATGGAATCTTCGATACGTTCAATGACGGATGTCTTCGCCCCGCGCTTCGTGGCGGCGTTCCTCGCGACGGCCGTAATGGCCTCCTGCGCGAAGGAAGAGGTCGTACCGGTCGAGCCCCCACCACGCCCGATCAAGATCTTCCGCCTCGAAGGAAATCTCGGCAACACGCGCCCGGACTACCCGGGTCGCATCAAAGCCGTGAAAGTCGTCGAGCTCGCCTTCGAGGTCGAGGGCCGAATCACCAACTGGAACGTGGACGAAGGACAGCAAGTGAAGAAGGGGCAGATCCTTTCACGGCTCGATCCGCGCGACTATCAGGCGCAGGTCGAGGCGTCCGTCGCGCGGCTTCGTCTTGCCGAGGCGGAGTACCGGCGCGAGAGCAAGCTCTTTGCCTCGGGCTCGGGCACACAGCGTGACCTCGACGTCGCGACGCGGTCGCGTGACGTCAGCCGGGCCGAGCTTCGGATCGCGCAGAAGGCGCTCGAAGACACCAAGCTCCGCGCCCTTTTCGACGGCGTCATCGCGCGCAAGCTCGTCACCGACTTTCGGAACGTCGCGGCGCGCGAGCCGGTGCTTCTTCTTCAAGATGAATCGGTCATGGAGGTCGTCGTCGACGTGGCCGAGCGCGATCTCGCAGGCGCGCGAGAAGAGCGCACTTTCGAGGAGTTCAACGAGCGTGCCAAACCCATGGTGGAGCTCTCTGCGCTCCCTGGTCGTCGGTTTCCGGTCGAGCTGACCGAGCTCGCAACGGCCGCAGACCCCGACACCCGCACGTTCCGCGCGACCTTCTCGATGGCAAAGCCCGAGGGCGTCGGCGTTCTGGCCGGCATGACCGCTCGCCTCGTCATGACCGGCCTCACGACGACCGCAGCCGATGATTTTCTCCTGCCGGTGAACGCCGTCGTCGCCGACAGCGAGGCAAAGCCCTTCGTCTGGAAAGTCGATGAAGAAACGATGACGGTGTCCAAAGTCCCGGTCGTTGCAGGCGCGATCACGGGTGGCCGCATCATCGTCGAGGAGGGCCTCGAGGGTGGTGAGGCCATTGCGATGTCGGGGGTCCACCTGCTGACCGACGGCATGAAGGTCACCGAGCTCGAGGAATCCGACGAGACTCGGAAATGAACCTCACTGACTTCGCGCTTCGGAATCGAACACTCATCATCGTCTTGACGCTGGGCGCTTTGTACGCCGGGTTTCAATCGTTCAACGGCCTTCCGCGCCTCGAGGACCCCGAATTCACGATCAAGGAAGCGCTGGTCATCACGCCGTACCCAGGCGCAACGCCTTACGAAGTCGAAGAAGAAGTGAGCGACGAGCTCGAGCGCGCGGTTCAAAAGCTCGGGAAGATCAAGAGGATCGAGTCCCGAAACATTCCCGGCCAGTCGACTCTGACGATCGAGATGCGCTCGACCGTTCCCGGCACCGCGCTTCCTCAAGTCTGGGATGAGCTTCGTCGCAAGGTGGGCGACGTACAGTCGAGCCTGCCACCCGGGGCGGGCCCGTCACTGGTCATCGACGACTACTCCGACGTCTATGGCGTCTTCATCGCTCTTTACGGCGACGAATACAGCGACCGCGAGCTCTACGACGTCGCCAAGATGCTTCGAAAGGAGCTGGTCCTCGTCAAAGACGTCGCGAAGGTCGAGCTGTTCGGCGTGGTGCCAGAGGTGGTTTACATCGAGTTCGATCGCGAGCGACTCTCGCAGATCGGCATCTCGCCCGATGCCATCATGGATCAGCTCGTCGCGGAGGGCATCGTGTTCAACGCGGGGATGGTGCCGTCCGGGGAAGAGTATCTGCGAATTCAACCCGACTCTTTGATTGATTCCTCTCAGGACCTCGGCGACATCCTCATCAGCAAGGGCGACAGGTCGCAGGTCCGCCTGCGAGACATCGCAAACATCCAGCGAGACTACCGGGACCCGCCGCAGAATCGGCTGCACATGGACGGCCACCGCGCCATCGGCATTGGTGTGTCCACCGAGAAGGGCGGCAACGTCGTCACCATGGGGGAGGGCATCAAGAAGCGCCTTGCGGAGCTCACCCCGCAGTTCCCTCTCGGGATGGATCTCGAGGTCATCTACATGCAGTCCGACATGGTCGTGAAGGCCATCAACGGGTTCCTAGTCAACCTGATCGAGGCCGTTGCGATCGTCGTCGTCGTGTTGCTGCTTTTCATGGGGCTCCGGAGCGGCCTGATCATCGGCTTCGTGCTCGTCCTCACGATCGCGGCCACTTTCGTTTTCATGGGTCCTGCTGGTGTTGCGCTCGAGCGCATTTCGCTCGGGGCGCTGATCATCGCGCTCGGCATGTTGGTCGATAACGCCATCGTGATCGTCGACGGCATGTTGGTCCGTATCAACGGCGGAATGGATGGGGAAGAGGCGGCGAAAGAAGTTGCGGGCCAGCAGTCGATGCCGCTTCTCGGTGCGACGGCCGTCGCCATCATCGCGTTTGCGGCGATTGGGCTCTCCCCGGACAGCACCGGTGAGTTTTGCCGGTCGCTTTTCACGGTCATCGGGATCTCGCTTTCGCTCAGTTGGGCGACCGCGATGACGATCACGCCGCTGCTCGGCATCTGGTTTCTGAAGCCGCCGAAGCCAAGCGCGAAGACGGCCGAGGGCGAGGAAGGTGGGGCACCAAAAGAGAATGCCTTTTATCGCGGCTATAGAAAGGCCCTAGATTTCTGCCTTCGGTTTCGCTTCGTCACGATCGGTGTCGTCTTGGTGCTCTTCGCAGTGTCGCTCTATGGCTTTGGCTTCACCGACAAGTCGTTCTTTCCTGCGTCGACGACCCCGAAGTTTCGCGTCGACGTCTTCTGGCCGATCGACCAGCACATCGACGAAACCGAGAAGAAGGTCGCGGTCATCGAGAAACAGCTCGTCGAGCTAGAGGGCGTCACCCACGTTGCCTCCGCGATCGGCCAGGGCCCGACCCGCTTCATCCTCACGTTCACTCCGGAGAAGGAGCACCCGGGCTACGCGCAGTTCCTCGTCGATATCGAGGACTACACTACGCTCAGGCGAGACATCGAGCGTGCCGAAGAGCTGATTGGCGGCCTTGCGCCCGACGCGACCGTGTTCGGGCGCACGTTCGACCTCGGGCCCAGCAAGCCGGGCAAGATCGAAGCGCGGCTGGTCGGCCCCGACCCCAACGTGCTCCGCGAACTAGA